>JAMDCE010000061.1:346-22937 GCA_023489135.1 Chloroflexota bacterium | reverse complement strand
GCTGCTGGGGCAGACCCAGAACCTGAAACAACTCCAAGTCCTCGTGGTCGTGCGTGGCCCATTCAGTAAGCGCGGTGCAAGCAACTGCGCCCTTATACTACCGTATAGGGCCAACCATGTCAAGTTGTGCGGTTCGACCAGCGGCGCTTTGGTCAAAAGACATTGGGCTAGAACCGGGGGGAATGCTTTGGGTGCTGTGATCCCGTGGTGGTTTCGGAGCGGAGGAGAGGAGGACAAAACTGTCCTCCTCTCCTCCGGCAGGCAGTCTAGTTGCTCCAATCCGGCTCGCCGTTGAAGACACTCTCAGCGCCACTCGTGACCTGCTTCTGGTTGGTCCCACTGGAGTCTATCGTCCAGACCTGCCCTCCTTGCTGAAAGACGATCCGAGAACTGTCAGGGGAGTATCTTGCCCGCAAAGCATTCCCCCCGGTTAGAGACAAGAAGTTCGTATTGTTGTCGTTCATTGACCACAGTTCACCTTGTCCGCCAGTAACGATATGGAACAAGATGTTATTGCCCTGCCAATCTGTGGGATTGGCTCTCCCGCCCAAGTGATAGGCCAGGCTCATCGCCGCACCATGCAGAGTCTGAACCGTGAAACCACCAATCCCGGAGTCAGTCGCGTAGGCGATCTTCTGACCATTCGGAGAATAGAGTGGATACAACTGGTTGCCAGCCCAGCCGCTCATCATCACGCTGCCCGTTCCGTCCGTGAGCATCGAGTAGATCCTCGCGCCCTTGCTCCAGATGATTCTGCTTCCATCTGGGCTCCAGTTTGGCTGCTCGTCCGCCTCGCCTGCACTGTTCGTCAGGCGGGCTTGCCCCGAGCCGTCCGCGTTCATGCTGTAGATTTCCCAGTTCCCATCGCGGTCCGTTTGGAAGGCGATCTTCTTGTTGTCTGGCGACCAGGACGGCCAGCGGTTATTGCCGGCCGAGGTCAACTGCTTGACCTCTCCACCGGTTGGGTTCATCGTGAAGATCTGGTAACTGCCGGTGCGGTTTGAAGCAAAGGCGATTCGCTCGCCACTTGTGCCTGTATCGTAGCGCCATCTCTTATAATGCTGCCCCACATTGCCCATTTCGACCTGGTAGGCTTTGTCGTTGGAAGGGGTGTAGGTGAGCACTCGGCGCTGAAACAACTGCACCAGGACATCCTTCTCGACTCCTCCTACCTTGGCTTTGATCCAGTAAGGCTCCGTGATGGGGAAGCCCATGGCGAAGACCCAATCGATCACCTTCTCCGTGCTCGTCGCGCCATTCCAGTAGACTACCCCTGATTGGTTCATATAGTCCCACAAAACGTTGGGGATGTTGTGCTTCAGGTTGTCGTCGAAGTAGGCGTAGGTCACATTGGCGTCGGGACTGGTTCCGCTTGTGACTGTCCCCGCTTTGTCAATGAACTCGTTGACTATGCCGGTTTTAGCGTCTTTCTGGTTATCGTTGTCGAGAGTAGCGACGTTCTTGAAGCTGGCGTACGTCGGGGCGTCGGGGTTTCCGCTCGCTGGATCTCCTGCCACGGCCTCGTCCGACGGCGAGTTATCCATAAAGGTTGATTCCCCGACCTGAGTCCGGCCTGACACCATCTCTTTCACTATCAGGCCGGTGGTGACGAACCAGAGCTGAGAGCGGTCACCGTTGGAATTGTTCACCTCCATCCGGCTCTTGTCGAAGTACTGCACCACTCGATTCCCACCTGGCGCCTCGGCGTAAGGCTCAGTGCCGGGTGAGCCGGGGACGGTCTGAGGTCCCCACATCCAGCTTCGTGAGGTTGCTCCATCCTCTATGGGCTTATCCGTTCTCTCCCAGACCGACTGGAAGTTGGCGTCGTTCCAGGGAGAAGGAGCAGCCAGGGCGTTGCCCGGGCCCAGCAAAGGCATCACCAACAACCCTAAAGCCAAAACCCCTTTGACCAAACTACCGATTCTTCTCACAGGTGCATCCTCCTGTTGATATTGGATAGTGGAGCTCCGCTGTGATGATCCAAGGCTACAAGAGTCGAGACCATCTATTGACTTCCGTTATAGCTAATCGCGCTCCCCCCCGGACCTATTTCGTTCACGATCACGGCGACCGGACCAGTGGCGACGATCTTCGCCGATCCGGCTCCTCCTCCTAGGGTGCCGCCCTGGTAAAGTCCCCAGTAGCCGCGAGCCGGAATGGTCTTCCCGATGGCTGAGCCGATCTGCGTACCGCCCGTGTCGTAGTAGGTGACCGTCACTCCCACGCTGCCAGTCGCGGTGTTCTGAATTCCCATCCCCGTGTTCCAGCCGCCGTAAGCGTTGTCCATCACGGCCGGGAGATTCACCTCGGTTTCACCCGTGACTACCCCTCCATAGCCCATGGCGTCCCCTGAGGTTGGCACCTCGTTGACGATGGCGACCACGGTCGTGGTCGTGGAAATGACGGCGGAGCCAGCCCAACCATCAGACAGGCCGGCTGCTCCTTGATAAAGGCCAATGCTGCCTCTAGGCAACAGATTAATGCTTTGTTCACCAGCCTTGGTTCCGTTGGCATTGTAGTAAGTGATGGTCCCGCTCCCTGGACTGGTGCTCGTATTCTGAATGCTGACACCAGTGGTCCAGCCTCCATAGGCGTTGTTGAGGACTGTAGGGAGGTTTACCAGGTTGCCTCCGGCGGGGAAGCCATTGTAGCTTATGGCGCTGCCAGAGGAATGGACCTCGTTCACCACGGCTACCACCGGCTGATTCGAGGTCACCACCGCCGAACCGGCCCAGCCTCCGCCAAACTTACCACCTTGATAGACCCCCCCAGTAGCCGTTAGGCTGGATGTTTTGAGAATCAGAGCCGGCCTGTACCCCGTCAGGCCGGTAGTACCTGATGGTCACGGCCGCGGCGATGTTCGAAGTGTTCTTGATGCCGATGCCGCTAGTCCAGCCTCCGTAGGCGTTATCCATCACTGCCGGGAGATAAATGGTTGTGGCTGAAGTGATTGCTCCGGTGTAGCCCATAGAAGAGCCTGTGGGACCGACCTCGTTGACGATGGCAGTGACGGGCTTAGTGCTAAGTACGGTTGCGGAGCCAGCCCAGTTGCCTCCTAGCCTGCCTCCTTGATAGATACCCCAGGAGCCGTTCGCGGCAACAGTTTGCAGATCAGTAGCTACAACGGTGCCCTCGTCGCCATAGTACACGATTTCGACCAGAGTGGCCCCTCCAGAAGGATTGCGGATGCTGACGCCCGTGTTCCAGCCGCCGTAGGCATTGTCCAGGATCACCGGGAGGTACAGAGTGTTAGTCAGTTGGTTGGTGAAGTTGGCCACCAGAGTGGTCGGTCCGGTGGCGTTTAGTGTGAGCGGATTGCTTGTATTGCCGGTTACGCCGTTGATGGTCCAGTTGAGGAAGGCGTAACCCGCAGACGGCCTGGCTGTGAACCTGGCGTTTTGTCCGTAGAAACCGGAACCGGGGCTAACCGTTCCTCCGCTGGGAGGATTGGATGAGGTGGTTACCCAGTAACCAACTGCCAGTTTGGTGACAAAGGCATTGCCACCATCGAAAGTGGTGTCAAAGGCGTCGGGAGTGGTGAGAAAATCCCCAGAGTAGGTTTGGCCAATCAGGTAAGCGGCGCCAGCGCTATCCACTGCAATGCCATCGACGTAATCCCAATCGTCTCCGCCTAGGTAGGTGGAGTAGACAAGTTGACTTCCAGTGGAGTTGAGCTTGGTGGCAAAGGCGTCGTAGTAGCCGCCATTGAATGTAGTGTCAAAAGCCCCAGCAGTGGTAGGGAAGTCTGAAGACCAAGTACTGCCAGTGACATAGGCGGAGCCAGCGCTATCCACTGCAATGCCATCGACGTAATCCCAATCGTCTCCGCCTAGGTAGGTGGAGTAGACAAGTTGACTTCCAGTGGAGTTGAGCTTGGCGACAAAGGCGTCAGCGTATCCATTGAAACTCGTGTCAAAGGCTCCAGGCGTGGTGGGAAAGTCTGAAGAATATGCGATGCCAGTCACGTAAGCGTCACCGTAGCTATCTACGGCAATGTTCTCCGACGAATCGCTTAGGAAAGACGAATCGCTTAGGAAAGTAGAGTAAATGAGACCAGAGGCATCATAAGCAAAAAGAGAGGCTTCTGGAGCGAGAGACGAGGAGAAGGGCGACGCAATGATGGTCCCGTTAATTTCCGGATGCCCCTCAGATTCCAATAGAGTAGACCCGTCGGGCCAGTCGGGACCCGCCACCTTCAACAGCGGAAAAGACAAATCGCCCAGTGCCGTCTTGAGACGGAGGCGGTCGCCGTCTACACTCATCTCATCAGCGCCTTCCACCTTCAGACGCACTGCGTTCAGATTCGCCTCGGGCTTGGCCACCATCCGCTGCACCATCCGGCCGTTCTGGCTGGTGAGTTCCAAGTCTAATCCAGGGTACACATCAACGTAGCGAACTCCTCCCCAGACCGGCACATCTATCTTCCACTCGCTCGGATCGCTGCCTCTAAAGTAAGAAAAATGGGTTTCGAGACGATTAAGAGGCTCAAGGCGAGAATGGGGATTCGCCCCGTCAAAACTCAGTTTGAGGTTGACGCCTTTTCGAGGTTTATTTTCAGATGCTGTGCCTTTCTCTAGTTCAAACCGGTCCAACAGACCTTTTCTGTCACTAGGATTAAACGATGAGGATTCGGACGGGGAAGGCTTTTCCAGCACGCTAAGCCAGATGGCATTATCGGAAAGATAAATGGCGCCATCCCCGCCCATCACTTGGAATCGAGCCTTTGGATCGAACTGGCCAACGTTCTCGATGAACATCACAGGAGAGCTTCGTAAAGCTGCCGCGACACGACTACGGTCAGGCATGGCAACGCTCGGCGTTTCGATCTGAGTCCCTGCTGCCGTGGGAATCAGGGTCGTTGGCACAAGACCAAGAACTAACGTGATGATCACCACGATGGCAGATAGGCTGAACAGGCGTCCTTTCATTGCAGGTCTCCTCTCTATAGGACCTACTTTTACAAGTTAGCCTTTATGAATGACGATGCTCCCGCCCTGAATAGCCGTTGTCGCATCAGCGGTGTCCGAGTCGCCCATTTGATTATCATAGACGATCTCTCCAGTAGCCCTATCCCAGATCTTGATTCGGAACTTGTCTACGCCTCCTCCATTGATGTGGCCGTCGGTAGCCGTGAGCATAAAGCCGTAGTCTCCTGCACCATTGATCGTTCCTGAACCCTTGAACTGCGCTTTCGGTCCCGAGACGATCAGCCACTGGTAGCTCGTGCTGTGGAAGTTCAGGTTGGCCACTTTGAACTGGAACTCAGTATTGCCAGTCGGCACCGTCGCGCCCTTCTCGTACTTGGACACGAAGCCAAATGTCGCCTTGCCGGTCAAGGCTGGATTCGATGGATATGCCCCGGGGGGAGAGTTGATCCACCCACCCCCCGTAACAAACCCAGCGCTGGAATCATAGACGACGACGTATTCAAAGATGGACTCGCCCGACTCGTTGTCCTTATCCGTCACAGTAAGCCTGAGCGTATAGACGCCTGCGGTTGTGTAGGTGTGAGTTCCGGTTACGGAGCCGGGGGCATTCGTTTCAGTCACCGTGCCGGCCGAGGTGCCGCCATCTCCCCAATCCCAGACGGCGCTGTGGGTGTCAAGCCGGCCGGGGTCGGTGAACGGCGCGCTGGTGCTGATCGGCGTGTCGACAGCCACTGGGTCCACCGGCGCAGTTATCGCCCCCACCTCTGGGGCAACGTTTCTGACTGTCACGACGACAATGTCAGATCCCGCGCCACCATCATCGTCGGTGACCGTGACCGTCACAGTGTAGAGACCGTTATCGGCGCACGTGTGGCTGAGCGAGAACGTCTTGTCAGGGTTGAGAGGCAGAGGCTGCACGCCTGAACCATCCTCGTAGTCGACTATGGCCGTCCAGGTGTCGGCACCTAGATCGGTGAAGGAGCCCGAACCGGAGAAAGTCTGTCCCTCATTAATCGTAGCCTCGGAACCAGCGTCAACCTCGGGCGGAACGTTCTCCACTCGGGCAAGGAAACTGCCAGAACCTGACTCGCCATCCTTGTCTGTGACTGTGACCCTTACCGTGTAGTCCCCGTTGTCAGCATAGGTATGGAATCGCGTGCCTAAGGGCCCCGCCACAAGAATATCGAACTTGTCAGGTAGCGAGCCATCTCCCCAATCTACCTCAGCGACCCAGGGGCCATCTTGACCTGGATTCGTGAACGAGCCCAGATCGAAGAGCCTTGACAGGCCTTCCGAGGATGCTTGCCTCTGAGGAGGCAACACACTCGGCGGTGCCGTCCCAATCGTTGCTTCCTCGACGACGTTTAGCCAGCCACCCGTATAGGATATTCCCCCTACAGCGTAGATTCTCCCGTTGTCGGCCGCTGTCGTTCCCAGATACCAACGCGCAGTGAGCATACTGGTTCGCTTTGCCCAACTATCAGTTTTCGGGTCGTACTCTTCAACCGTGGAAAGCATGCCGCCCAAGTTTGGATTGTGTCCCCCGATAGCATAGATCAGCCCGTCAGCGGCCGTTACCACTCCCAGAGCGCCTCGGGCACTTGGCATGCTGGTACGAGTCGTCCATCTGTCGCTTTCAGGGTCATATTCCTCAACGACATTAAGATCACGGTTTGATGCGCCACCAATTGCGTAGATTTTCCCGTTGCCCGCCGCTACCCCGAGTGCCTGCCGAGCAGTCGGCATGCTGGTGCGAGTCGTCCACGTATCGGTTCTCGGATCATATTCCTCAACAACTGCCAGGAAGCCACCAACAAGATGGCTATACCCTCCAATCGCGTAGATCTTTCCATTATCGGCCGTCACCAGCCCAAAAGCGTGCCGGGGCGTAGGCATACTGCGCCGAGCTGTCCACGTATCGGTTACCGGATCGTACTCTTCGACTTTGGTAAACTCAGTCCCGCTCTCACCCCCGATGGCATAAACCTTTCCACTGCTGGCTGCAACACCAACGTGTCGACGAGCGGTAGGCATGCTCGTGCGAGTCCTCCAGGTATCGGTTGCCGGATCGTACTCTTCAACGGTGGCGAGAATACCAGCGTTGTTTTGTCCACCAATAGCGTAGATTTTGCCATTGTCGGCCAGGGCAACTCCCAGATACGCGCGTTCTGTAGGCATATTCGCTCGTGCCGCCCAGCTTAGCGAACCGGAGGACGCTTCCACAACTTGTGGCGCTAGCCCAAGGGCGCTTTCGAGAGGTGCAGCCTTTGGATTAGCTGCCTGGCCCCCTACTGGCAAAGAAATGAATGACGTTGGCATAAACGTGGCTAGCAAGCCCACAATCACCACTAAGGAAACTAGGGTGAACGGCCGTCCTTTCATTTCGAATCTCCTCTCTGTGGAATGCCTGTACCTACATTCCCCTGGCCGAGGCCGATGACTACATTCTGCGAAAGGAACAAGATGTCGTTCTTAACACGTTGCACTAATGAGGATGTCTGCCTGGTGACAAAGATGCTTGGGCGAGAACTATGGTTGGGAAGGAGACGGCTCGGCAGGCACCAGTTCTTGCTTGTGCTGTGAGTCGATGGAGAGTAGTGGGTATTACCAGGAACAATATACTATCTACCCCTGGTTCTGTCAAGGCTTAGTGCATAGAAGCTCGCCATTCCAGCGCAGGAACTCAGTCGTCAAGCTCGCCACCTTGTTGGTTCATACAGGGCCTAGTACTGATTGACACGCCTGCTATTATTGACCTATCACCATGCGTTAACTTCTTGGGCGCTCTTTTTTCTTTACGTCCCACTAATGCGCCGTCTCCCAGGGATCAATCTCTATTCTTAATAGACCTAGTATTGGGCGAGAGCGAAGCCGTTGTGACAACCTAGCTGTCACAGCTTGCCACTACGCTTACCGACGCTCAGGTAAACGTTCAGGAACAACCGACCCGGTCAATATTCACCTGCATCGGCCTCGGGGATTTATGGAAGGTTTTCCCGAGCACCGAGAATGTCCATTCGCGGACGAGGCCGCAGCCGAGCACACCCGAGGCAGGGGAGAGAAATGATGATCTTCAGCGTCAGTCACCTTCGGACCCGCCTGTCTCGCCTGTTGGTAACCTCACTGTCAATGATAATAGCGGCGGCGCTCCTAGCAAGCACGCCGCTGGATCCAGGCGTGCTTCGAGCCTCAGGCGACCAAGCGAGGGAGCTTGCAGAGAACCTGAGTCAAGACCCGGAATTCGCTCAGCTCGGTGTCGACGACTACGGCTCTCCGGTACTCCTGTCCAGCGAGTTTGACGCTCGGAGTTCGTGGTGGTCGTCAAGCTATCTGTTCACGGATTCCGATCAAATTGGGGCCGTGAAGACCCAAATCGGGGACCGAGAAAAGGTCTTGCCTCCCTTCGTGATGCCCATTCTCTTCGTCCCCAAGAACCTCTCCGCACATCCAGATGATGTCTCTAATATTCGGAATGCGCTTAAGGTGACGCAGGACTTCTACGCAAAGCACCTCGGAGGCAAAACATTCCAGTATTCAGATGTGACGGTGATCTACGGTGGAAACGATCTAAGGTCCTACTGCCCAAAGACAATACGGGACAACCAATGTGTGCAGGATCCTGGGAAACTCGGGGCAGACCCGGGCGACATTTACAACGTCCTGATGGACATTGAATGGCAGAGGCCGGACATGGTCCGCTCCGGCATCATCCCTGTCGTCTTCTGGGTTGGGGGCTACGGTTACGCTGGAGGTGTGTCTTCGGGACCGTATACTGGAATGGCTGCGCTGGGGGATTGGATTCTGGATTCTATCGGTGGAAGATACTCTCAGGGCACCGATACCGGGGGATGTCGTGAGTCGCCCTTTGCCTACGCATTTTGCAGAGACAATCCATCTGCAGTCATTCATGAACTGGGTCACGCGTTTGGCCTTCCTCATCCCAAGGACGACGGAACTCCGCCGGGCGATCCCAACCATTGGACAAAGTCGATAATGGATAGTTGTGAGTGGCCAGACTGCACTCTGTTGGATACACCAGGCAACCCTGAGAAGCAGACCGCTCTTCAGAGCCCGTTTATGTATGGCCCGCCGGCAGGGTTGGTGAAAGAACTCCAATGGGAGCAGGCCGGCGTGTCTGATCCCTCCATCGGAGCCGTGTGGGAGCGAAGCGACGCACCCATCGCAAATGGCGCGGTATCACGCACATGGCTCTGGGGTCCGGAGCCGAAAACTACGCTCTGGGAACACTATCAGGAGGGTCAGCTTGGCCACACACGCTTGGTCCAGTATTTTGACAAGTCCAGAATGGAGATAACATACCCTTACCGGCCCCGCGGCTCGGGATGGTTTGTCACCAACGGGCTACTGACTAAGGAGTTGGTGGCCGGCCAGCTTCAGATGGGTGACTTTGTGTTTCTCCCAAGAAAGCCTGCGGCGATACCGATTGCGGGAGATCCCGACGACCTCAACGGCCCAACTTATGCTTCTTTTTCCGGCCTGCTCACTAGAGCCCCACGCAGCCTAGGACAGGGCATCACGGAGGTTTTGGACCGTGGTGGAAACGTAAGTACCGGCGGTCCCGATGGCGTTACCGGAGGTTATTTTGTCCCAGACACCAACCATACCGTGGCTAACGTTTTCTGGGACTTTCTGAACTCAAACGGGCTTGTTTATTCAGATGGAGCCATCAAGGAGGGCAAGCTTTTTGAACCAACGTACTTCGCTACGGGTTTTCCTATCTCCGAAGCCTACTGGGCCCGTGTCAAGGTATCGAATCAAGAGAAATGGGTACTAATCCAAGCCTTCGAGCGCAGAGTGCTGACCTACACGCCGGACAACCCCGAGGGCTGGGAAGTAGAAATGGGCAACATCGGCCAGCACTATTTCCAGTGGAGGTATGCAGAGTAGACAGCTCAATTCGCGTCAACAATGTAAAAGTAGACCAATGCAGACGAACGGTGTCAGCCCGCATATCCTTCACATAGACCGTTCCAATATATGGCTGGACCTCATTCCCTTTCTGTGCCGTCTGCAGATTTGCGGTCAACGTTCTCATTCTCTGTCCCGCCCTCAAAAAGCGGTCCAAACCTTAGACCGTTCAAACCTTCGAACGTGAGGACGCTTCCGTCTTCCGGCCTTCCGACTTTCCGACTTGCCAACGTTCAAACCCCGTTAGCTTCGCAATTCGCAATTCGAGATTTGCCATCCCCAACGTTCCAACCTTCAAGCCTTCTAACGTGCCAACATAGGTATTGCCGCCGGGCAACGAGCAGATCCAATTGCGGATTCTTGGTGGGACCTTGCTTTCAACTTGCGTTGACAAGGGTGGGGCCTGAATGTATACTACCGCAAGCATCCGAAGGTAAGGGGACCCAATCCTTGCTAAGGGACACTAGAAACCTCCTCTTCTCACCCAGTTTGTGGGTCTTTTTTTTCTCCCTGACCGTGTATCTTCTGAGCACGGACGGCAACTTCTTTATCAGCGATGGCGAGGTAATGTACCAAACCACGGATCGGCTCTATCTGACCCACCGGCTCGATCTTCCCGAGAACAAAGGGTTGCCCCAAATTCTTCCTGGGGTCGGAGGGAAGTTCTATTCTAAGTACGGGCTGGGACAGCCTCTCGCGGCCATTCCCTTCTATGCCTTTGGGCGGGTAGTCCATGATAGGATTCTTCCTCGTACCGACCCCAACGCCATGAGCCACTTCTTCGTGACCACGATGAACGCCGTTGTCACGGCCCTGACAGCGGTCCTGGTTTTCGCCTTTGGACGGCGCTTCTTCGGGTCGGTCCGTCTGGGTATTGGGTTGGCCCTGCTCTACGGCTTGGGCACTACTGCCTGGCCTTACTCGAAATTCTTCTTCAGCGAGCCCCTTTTTGCCTTATGCACCACGCTGGCGGTTTACGCTCTCTACCTGGCGCGGCTTACCAGCGCCAAAGGATCACGGTTTTCTTCCGGCGCCTGGATCGCTCTGGCCGGGGCGGCCACCGGCTACGCCCTTCTTATCAAGATTTCCGGAGCGGTCCTCCTGCCGCTCCTCCTGCTATACCTGATCTACGTGAGCCTCACCGAGAAGACAGCTTTGTTGGACTATGTAGAGACGAACCTGCGTGTTCGCCCGGTAGGGCAGACACGTAGGTCTGCCCCTACAGGAGGCGCGGCCAGGCTGACATTGATGGATCTGCGGGTGAACCATTTTGTAACCTGGGGCGCTTTTGGGGGGGCCGCCACGTCTTTCTTTGCTCTCTTGCGGGAGAGATGGAGCCGCCTCCTGGTCGATTTGGTGCTCTTCGACCTTCCCCTGGCCCTCTTCCTGGCGATGATTCTCTGGCACAACTACCTGAGGTTCGGCAACCTCTTCGATAACGGCTACGCCGGTGAAAGCTTCACCACGCCGTTCTTTGTTGGTCTTTTTGGGCTGCTTCTAAGCTCGGGCAAGAGTATCTTCTTGTATTCGCCCGTGGTTGTGCTGGCTATCTTCGCCTTTCCCTGGTTCTATCGCCGCTTCCCCGCTGAGGCCCTGCTCTTTCTCGGGTTGAGCGCGGCGACCGTTTTCTACTACGCGCCGTGGTGGGCCTGGTATGGGGGCTGGTCCTGGGGGCCGCGCTTCCTGGTGCCCATTCTTCCGTTGCTCATCATTCCTATCGGAGTCCTGTTGCGGGACAGAAGATTTCTGATAGTCGCCTTTGCGGTGCTTCTTCCCTTGAGCATCTTCGTTCAGTTCCTGGGGGTGGCCGTCGACTTCAACACTTACATTATCAAGATCTTCGCCGGTGACTATGCCAATGAAGCCAAGTATCTGTTTATTCCCTGGATGTCCCCTCTAGTCGGCCACCTGCAACACCTTCTCGAAGGTGGTAAGATAGTCATATCCAGCTTCAGGCTGGATCAACTGGGTTTTCCGCCCCGAGTGGCCCAGGCTTTGTCGACTCTTGTGCTGGCCTTCTTCTTGCTGTCTGCGGTTATGCTTGGGCTGGCCTGGGTTCGGGATAGTGAGACGCAGTCAAGTCAATTAGTCAGGAGCAAAGCTTGAAGCTTTCCGTGGTTGTTCCAGTTTACAACGAGAAGAAAACCATTACGGAGATCCTGGACCAGATCAAGGCCGTAGAGGTAGAAAAAGAGATCATCGTGGTGGATGACCACTCCACTGACAGCACCTGGGACGTTCTCCAGGAGTATGGGGCGAAGAATGACGTCAGGCTTTTTCGCCATCAGGTTAACCAGGGCAAAGGTGCCGCCGTGCGCACGGGTCTTAAGCTCGTTGAGGGCGACATTGTCATCATCCAGGACGCCGACCTGGAGTATAGTCCCAGCGAATACCCTCACCTTCTTCAACCCATAGTGGATGGCAAAGTGAAAGTGGTCTACGGATCGCGGTTTCTGGGCGAGCATAAAGCTATGTACTTTTGGCACAAGCTGGGCAACAATCTCCTCACTTTGATCACCAACATCTTGTACGATACGACTCTCACCGACATGGAGACCTGCTACAAGGTCTTCACGGCGGATATCGCCCACACTTTGAATCTCCGGTCCGACCGGTGGGGCTTTGATCCCGAGATCACCGCCAAGATCCTGAGGAAAGGCCACCGCATCTATGAAGTCCCCATTTCTTACAATGGGCGGGAGTTTTGGGAAGGTAAGAAGATATCATGGCGCGATGGTCTCACAGTTTTCATGACCCTGATCAGATACCGCTTCCGAGATTGAACAGGGAAGAAAGGACAGACCAAACGTGCGGCAATTCGTTCTGATAGTCGTCACCGTCGTGCTGAACGTCGTGGGCCAAATGGCGATGAAGCGAGGTATGAACGCCGTTGGCGCCATCTCTCTTGATGTCAATAAGTTGCCCGCAGTAGCCTTGCGGACTTTTACGGAGCCTTACGTTCTTTTGGGAATCGCCGCCTACGGCCTTAGCTCCGTATTTTGGCTGGTCATACTGTCGCGCGTCGACTTGAGCTACGCTTATCCGGCCCTGAGCCTCGGCTATGTTCTGATCGTCATCATCTCCTGGCTGTTGCTGAACGAATCGGTAAGCGCTTCTCGTCTGATTGGGGTTCTCGTGGTTTGCAGCGGCGTTTTGCTGGTGGCTAGAAGCTAGCTGTCGAGAAGCGCGGTGGCAAGCAGAGAGGGCTGGTGATGGGCCGAGAACTGAGGATAGTAGGTGTAGATCTGGGTGGCACCAAGCTTAGAGCCGCCCTTGCCGACGGAGAGGGACATCTTCTGACTCGAATGGATATGGGGACGGAGGCGGAGAAGGGTCCCGAGCACGTTATCAACAACATTGTCAACTTGATCAAGCGGGTGACAAAGGGCATTCCCTTGGAGAGCGTAGTCGCCGTTGGCGTGGCCGCCCCAGGCCCGCTGGACGTCCATACTGGGGTGGTTATCAACGCTCCCAACATGCCCGGCTGGCTCAACATTCCCCTGCGGGAACGGCTGTCGCTGCTTCTGAACAAGCCGGTTTACCTGGACAACGATGCTAACGCCGCAGCCGTCGGGGAGCAGCGCTTCGGCGCTGGCAGAGGCGCCCAGAATCTCGTCTACATTACCGTTAGCACGGGCATTGGCGGTGGTATTATCTCGCATGGGTGCCTCATTCACGGAATGAGAGGGTTGGCTGGCGAGGTGGGACACATGGTCATCGACGCCAGAGGGCCCAAGTGCGGCTGTGGGAATTTCGGCTGCCTGGAGGCTCTGGCTTCGGGAACGGCCATCGCCCGGGAGGCGGTCAGGGTGATAGAGGCAGGCATGCCTACGGCTCTCACCGAGATGGCGAACGACGATCTGACCAAAATCACCGCGCAGTTGGTGACCAGGGCCGCCGAGGAGGGCGATGCTATGTCCCAGGAGCTTCTGCGCCGCGCCGGTGAGTATATCGGCATTGGCGTGGTCAACCTTCTTCATCTCTTCAATCCCGAGATAGTGATAATCGGTGGAGGGGTATCCCAGGCCGGCGACTTGGTATTCACTCCCATTCGAGAAACCGTAGATCAGAGAGCGATGGAGGGTTACCACGAAGGAGTCCCGGTGATTCCCTCTCCGCTAGGAGATGACGTTGGCCTGTACGGGGCCATTGCCCTCGTTCTGCCTCATCTCCCGTCCTAACTTGCTCCGATCTGGGGCGATTGCGCCAGGAGATGCTACTACCCCGGGGCTTTTATCTTTCACAGAAGTGACTATCCATTATTAGAGGTGCATGGGCCACGGAAGATCCTCCGTTACACCCATATCCGTTTTCCCAAGAAAAGGAAAAGCGAAGTCCGGCCCTGGAGCAGAAAGGGGATTAAGACGTGGCCGACCAGTTTCCGTATCTCTTCACGCCCTTCCAGCTTGGAAACCTCACGCTACGAAACCGAATTGTCTTCTTGCCTCACCTTTCGCACTACGCCACCCAGGGTTATCCCACGGAGACCCAGGCGTATTATTATGGAGAGCGTGCCAAAGGCGGCGCCGGCTTCATCCTCACCGAGTGCCAGTCGGTCCACCCAGTTGGCCGGCAGGGTACGGACAATATCCTGGCCTGGGACAAGGCGGTTATTCCTGGCTTGAGAAGAATAAGCGAGATGGCTCACGAGTATGGCGCCAGGATTAGTGGCCAGCTCGTCTTTGGAGGTCCTACGACCACCTTGAGTTTTCCTCAGCTTCTCTGGGGGCCTTCGACGGTTCCAGATCCCTTCTGTCATATTGTGACCAAAGAGATGACCAGGGATGATCTGCGGGAGGTCAAGGAACACTTCGCGCAGGCGGCGGCCAACGAAATGGAAGGAGGAATGGACGGCGTTGAGCTCAAGATCGCTCACGACGGACTCCTGAGAAACTTCCTCTCACCGTATTTCAACAAGCGCACTGACGAGTACGGCGGCAGCTTCGAAAACAGGATGCGTTTCCCCCTGGAGGTGGTCGCGGCGGTGCGCCGGGCCATCGGTCCGGAGCCGCCGCTGGGTATCAGGCTTTGCCTGGACGAGTTTCTCTCTGGAGGTTACGGGCTGGAGGAGGGCGTCGAATTTGCCAAAGCCTTCGCCGGCTCTGGAGAGGTGACCTATATAAGTGGAGATGCCGGAACCTGGATGACTATGCACATCGCCATTCCGCCGATGTGCTTTCCCCTTGGCTTCGCCGTGTACATGACCGCCGCGGTCAAGGAGGCCGTGGATGCTCCCGTTATCGCCTTCGGTCGGATCAACGATCCGGTGCAGGCCGAGAAGATTCTGACCGATGGTCACGCCGATCTGATTGGGATGGCCCGCCAACTTATCTGCGATCCAGAGTGGCCAAATAAGGCCAAAGACGGCCGCATTGACGACATTCGCAACTGCGTCGCCTGCAACGACGGCTGTCTGGGGCGGCTGACGGCCAATGTGCCCATTCGCTGCGTCCAAAACCCCGCGTCCGGGCGAGAGAAAGAGCTGGGCTCTGGCACGCTGAAGCCAGCGACGGTGAAGAAAGAGGTGATGGTGGTTGGCGGTGGTCCGGCCGGACTGAAGGTGGCCGAGATCGCCGCTCGACGCGGACATCGGGTCAGCCTTTATGAGAAGGAGGGCGAATTGGGCGGGCAGGTGAATGTCGCCGTCAAGGCCTCCCAGCGGGAAGAATTGGGAGGCATCGTTCGCTGGATCAAAGGTCAGGTGGAGAATCTGGGGGTAGACATCCACTTGAACACGGAGGTCACCCCCGGCCTGGTCGAGAAGGTAAGTCCGGACGTGTTGGTCGTGGCGACTGGCTCGGTGCCAGAAAGACCTTCTTTCGGCGGAGCCGATCAGGAGAACGTGATTTCTGTCAAAGACGCGCTTCTCGGCGTTAGGGAGGTTGGCCAAAGGGTGATCGTCTACGACGACGACCACCACTGGCCCGGCGCCAGCGCCGCCGAGACGCTGCTGGATCAGGGCCGGAAGGTGGAGATCGTCACCTCGGACCTGCACGTTGGCTCGGCTTTAGAGGTGTGCAACTTCCTGGCATACTATCCCCGGGTCCTGGGAAAGGGTGCCGTATTTAGCCCGATGCTGGAAATCAAAGAAGTATCCGGCACAACGGTAACGGTCTCAAATGTTTACACTGGAGAGGAGCGTAGGATCGAAGAGGTTGACACGGTAGTTGTGGCAGCGCACAACCGGTCGGTTAACGATCTATATGAAGCTCTGGCCGCGAAAGTGAAGGAAGTCTACCTGGTTGGTGATGCTGCGGCTCCTCGCAAAATCATCGAAGCTATTTATGAGGCCGAGTTGATTGGCCGGGGGATTTGAGGCGGTTCTCTTGGATCGTCAAGATCCTTCGGCTACAGGTGCTGGAGGCCGGATTGCCGAAGCCGTCACTGTGAACGCAGTGAAGGGTCTCGCCTGTCGACGGAGACTCTTAGCTTCGTCCAGAACGACAATGCTCCTCTCAAAACCGTCAGGCCTCTCTCAGGCCATCTCGTTTCGGCAATGCTCCTCACACCACCTGGTTAACCGGTGCCGACGATCCTGCTCACTTTCTTTAGGAGTTCTTGAAGATCCACCGGCTTTTGGAGAAGGCCATGGCATTCCTTTTGACCGTTGTCCTGGAGGAAACTGGGAATATGGTCGGCTATCAGGAGCAGAGGCGCGTGAGAGGACAGCTGGCGCAGATTCTGGAGAGATTTTGCGGTATCCGAGAGTTCCAGGACGGCCTCGTCGGCTATTATGATGGCGATAGCTACCTGCCGGAGGATCGCTTCCACCGACCTCATCGATCCAGCCAGAGCCACCCGGTAATCATTGCCCCGAAGGTACTCTCTGAGCCTTCTGGCGAACAAGGCGTCGTCGCTAGCGATCAATATCGTCTTCACTAGAATCACATCCCTGTGATAGAAGTTTGAATAGACGAAAAGCGGTTGGGACGACCGACATCTATGTTTTCCGACAATTATTCCGCGGTGTCGATGTTAAAGCCAGAACCTAAAGAGAATCCCACCCTGGAACCCCCTATAACGGGGCAGAGTCGTCTTATTAGCTTAAACTAATCCTACCATTTATTCATTATCCTGTCAATACACATCTTATTACACCGACACTGTCTCCTTGCCAAGTAGAGGCGGTTGTGCTATAATCTCGCGCGTTGTGCGGCTTAGAAATCACTGGCGTCGGTCAGAGGTGAGGAGATAAATGTATGTCAACTGTTATGGATACGGTCAATCAGGCTAGCCTGAAGACCGATATTCCGGAGTTCGGGCCGGGAGATGTCGTACGGGTCCACGCAAAGGTCGTGGAGGGCAACCGCGAGCGGATCCAGGTTTTTGAGGGTGTGGTGATGCGCGTGAGGGGGGGCGGTATCAACGCGAACTTCACTGTTCGGCGCATCGCCGCTCACGGAGTTGGTGTCGAGCGCACGTTCTTGCGGCATTCGCCTAGAATCGACAAGATCGAGGTGATGCGGAGGGGGCAGGTGCGGCGGGCACAGCTCTACTATCTGCGTGGACGAACCGGGAAAGCCGCACGAATTAAGGAAAAGAGATTCCGCTAGGGGCCAATTTCCCAAGAGTAACGTAGGGCTAGAGGGCGTGGAACGGCGGTAAGCCAGGCCACGCTCTCGCATTATCCTCCACGAACCTTCCATCGATTGCTGGCTTTCGGGAGAACCATGGCTGACGTTCCAACGTACCAGGAGGAGATGGATCTCCATCGACAAGGCTATCATTTGATCGCGGGGGTGGACGAGGCTGGTCGTGGCTCTCTGGCCGGCCCTGTTGTCGCGGCCGCCGTTGTCTTGCCGCTTGGTCTTCATTCCCCAGACCATTTCTCGCCATCTTCGTCCTCCCGGAATACGATAGAACAGAACCCTCTTTCCGGGCTCCGCGATTCCAAGCAAATGACAGCCACGGCGCGAGAGTCGGTCTATGCCAAAATCATTGATGTGGCTGAGGGGGTGGGCATTGGCATCGTCGCCCATACCACCATAGACTTATTTGGCATCGCTGCGGCCAGCCGGATAGCCATGCGTACGGCCATAAATAAGCTGCCTTGCCACCCGGAGTTTCTTCTGGTCGATGGGTTCCGTTTGCCTGACGTGGATATTCCCCAGAAGCATTTGATCAAAGGTGATGGTCGTTCCTTCTCCATCGCTGCTGCCTCAGTGGTGGCAAAAGTCACGCGTGACAGATTGATGATCGACCTTGATCGCCATTTCCCCGTCTACGGTTTTGCCCACAACAAGGGATATGGAACGTCGCTTCATTTCCAGGCCCTGGAGCGAGACGGGCCATGCCCGTTGCACCGCCGTAGCTTCAGCCCGCTCAAGGATGCCCTGGCGGCCATGGAGCCGGAATGGCTGTCCTGGAACTGATTCTCGCAGAGTGGATCTGACGGAGAGGCGGCCCAGATGTCTCTTCCCAAGAATAGGCGAAAGCGACTGGGAGATTTCGGAGAAAGCTTCGCGGCGACATTTCTGCGGCGGCAGGGCTATTCCATCGTCGAGACCGATTGGCGCTGCCGCGCCGGTCAGCTTGATATTGTTGCTACAGATGGAGAGTACCTGGTTTTCGTCGAGGTGAAGACGCGGCGTGGTCTTGCGGCTGGCCTCCCCGAGGAGTCCCTGACTCCGGCCAAACGAGCCAGGCTTATTGCCCTCGCAGAGACCTATCTGCAAGCCGGCAGAACGACTGATTCGCCAGAATGTTGGCGGATTGACGTAGTAGCCATTGAGCTCAACGAATCTGGTGTAATCCAGCGAGTCGAGTTGATCAAGAACGCCATAGAGGGAGCCGGGGACAGGTAGAGCGCTCTCCTCACTGGAGCTACGGGCAAAGCGCTTGCAGATGTAGGGCCAGGTCTGACGCACCTCAAGGATCGGACCGGATGGACAGATTCACAAAGATTGTTGCAGGCGAGAGATGGCAGTGTCCATGAGACCTGCCTCTGCGGCGCCCCGGACCTCCGCCAGGTTACAGCAATCGTCAAGACCATCGGCGTCGATGAAACCTGCGGGAGATTACCGTTAGCCCTTCGGTCCTAGGGTTGCCCTGCGATTATGGAGGCTGGATTTTCCGAATCGTCGTCACTTACGAAAACCTTTCGAGAGAGGATCCGACGCGATGCACTGGAAAGACTACTTGTCCCCGCGCTCCCTTGTTGAAGCGCTGGAAATGCTTGCGCAGCACCAGGGAAAAGCGCGAGTGCTGGCTGGAGGCACCGACTTGATTCCTCAGTTTCGAGAGGGTAGCGCCGAGGCCGACCACCTGGTGGATATTACGCAGATTTCCAATCTCGACTATATTCGGGAGAACGGCGGAGGGGAGATTGCCATAGGCGCTTTGGCTACCCACAGCCAGTTGGCGACATCTGAATTGCTCAAATCGAAAGTGTTCGTCCTGGCCGAAGCCTCGCAAGGGTGGGGGGGGCCGCAGATTCGGGAGCAAGGCACCATTGGGGGAAATGTGGTGAACGCCCAGCCAGCGGCCGATGGCGCTCTGGCTCTGGTGGCCCTGGAAGCGAGGGCCACGGTGGTCTCTAAGCGCAGGACGCGCATGGTACCTGTGGAGGAGCTCTTCGTCAGCCCGGGCGTTTCGCGGGTTGACAGCACCGCCGAGATTCTGCAGGAGATCTCCTTCGCCCTTCCAGATTCGCCTCAGGGTAGCGCCTTTCTTCGTCTGGCTAAGCGCCGGTCGCTAGCCTTACCGATTCTGGCCGCCGCCATCGTGGTCAGCCTCGATCGATCCCGGTCGCGTTTCCGTACGGTGCGGATCGCCCTGGGGCCGGTTGCGCCGACCCCACAGCGGGCCAGGGAGGCCGAGCAGTACCTTGAAGATCGAGACGTGACCGCCGAGGTGGTGCAAGAAGCGGCCGAAATCGCTTCCCAGGGTGCCAGTCCTCGTGAGAGCATCCGAGGAAGCCAATACTACCGCAAGGAGATGGTGAAGGTTCTAGTCCGGAGGGGGGTCGATCTCGCCGTCGATCGAGCCAGGGAGGGGTCAAACTAGATGACAAAGAGAATCCTGGAAATGGAGTTGAACGGCACTGCGGTCAGCCTGGAGGTGGATCCTTCCACCCTTTTGATCGAGGTCCTGCGGGACGGTCTGGGTCTGACAGGCAGCAAGCGAGGGTGCCTGGCCGGTGATTGCGGATCTTGCACCGTTCTTCTAGACGATAAACCCGTCCTGGCTTGCCTGATTCCCGCGCTTAGAGCCCACGGCAAGCGCGTTCTCACTGTGGAAGGTCTTTCCAGGGACGGAAGGCTCCATCCCCTCCAACAGGCTTTCATCGAGAGTGGGGCCATTCAGTGTGGGTATTGCACGCCGGGAATGCTTCTCTCTTCTCTGGCCCTTCTCAAAAGGAACCCGCGGCCGACGGAGGACGAGGTCAAGCTGGCTATCTCGGGAAACCTTTGCCGCTGTACGGGGTACAACAAAATCATCGCGGCCGTTCTGGTCGCCGCAGACAGGATGGTTGAGTAAAGATGAGCCAGTTTTCCACCATCGGTGTCTCCGCGCCAGTGCGAGAGGTGTCGGCCAAAGCCAAGGGGCGCATTCGATATGGAAGCGACCTTTGGATGCCAGGGATGCTCCACGCTGCCGTACTACGCAGCGTTCATCCTCACGCTCGCATTTTAGATATTGACGTGGAGAAAGCTAAGAGTCTGCCGGGAGTGGTTGGGATCTACACGGCTCAGGACGTTCCAACGACCAAACCGGATGGTACCGCTATTGAGAAACCAAACCACTTCGGCCTTCTGGTGGTGGATCAGCCGTTTCTGGTCGAAGAGGTAATCCGTCATGTCGGCGAGCCGATTGCCCTCGTGGTGGCGGCCACTGAAAGGAAGGCTCACCAGGCTATCCAGCTAATTCAGGTGAAGTACGAAGTCCTTCCTTCCATCCACGATCCTGTTGCCGCCATGGCCCCTGACGCCATTAAGGTCCACCTCAGCGGCAATGTCTTCGATCACCGCAAGGTGCGCTTTGGCGATGCGGAGATCGGCTTCAAAGAAGCCGACGCCGTGGTGGAGGAAGTCTACAGTACCCAATTAGTGGAGCACGCTTATATCGGTTTGGAGGCCGGGCTGGCCTACTTCGATCACACTGACACCTTGGTAATAGAGGCGGAGAACCAGTTTCCTTTCTCTGATCGGGAGCAATGCGCGCGTCTCCTTGGCTTGCCTGCCACCAAAGTAAGAGTGATCCACGCCACCACGGGCGGCAGCTTTGGCGCAAAGTCAGACCTTACGGTGCAGCCGTTCATAGCTTTCGCGACCTTCAAGACGGGACGGCCTGTCAAGATGGTCTATACTCGGGAGGAATCCTTCCGCTGCAGCACGAAGCGGCATCCCTTCCGCATTCGTCACAAGATCGGCGGGACCCGCGACGGCCGGATTACGGCGCTGGAGATGGAGATCGTCGCCGACGCGGGTGCGTACGTCAACTTTACGCCGGTGAGTATGATCAAATCCGCTGTTCACGGGAGCGGCCCCTACGAGATTCCCAACGTCAAGGTGGACGCCATTGGCGTCTTCACCCACAACGTTCCATCTTCGGCTTTGCGTGGATTTGGCGTTCCTCAATGCGCTTTCGCCACCGAGTCGCAGATCGACGTCCTGGCCTATAAGCTTGGTCTCGATCCCTACGAAGTGCGGATGAGAAACGCCGTGGAAGATGGTTCTTTGACCCCCACCGGGCAGCCACTGCGGGGAGTACCATTGAAGGAGACTCTCCGGTTGGCCGCGGAGAGGGCTGAATACCACCGCCCTAGACCCAAGAACCACGGGGTGGGTATCGCCTGTATGAAATACGGCATCGGCATCGCCAGCAAAGCGGATCCATCCACTGCTTTCGTGGAGGTCGACGACCAGGGGGCGGTCAAGGTGATTGTCGGCGTGGTCGAGCTGGGGCAGGGGAGCGACACCACCATGGCGAAGATCGCCGCGGAAACCCTTGGCTTGCCCCTGGAGAATGTCACTGTCACCGTGGCCGATACGGAGACGACGCCCTACGCGGGAGTGGCGGGCGCCAGCCGGCAGACTCTCCACACGGGAGCCGCCGTCAAGAAAGCGGCCGACGAAGCCAGAGGGATTATCCTCGAACTAGCGGCTAGTGAATTTGGGTGCCAACCGGAAGAGCTGAACCTGCGGGATGGATTGGTGTACAACGTAGACAATCCAGAGCAGGCTGTCGATATTCTTAGCGTGATGGGCCGGCGGGACAGCGGGCATCCCGTCGTGGGCGTCGGTAGCTTCCGCGCCACTGCTGGTCCCATCGACCCCGAAACAGGGCAAGGAGAACCATATGCGGCCTGGACTTACGCCACTCAGGTGGCCGAGGTCGAAGTGGACCCTGAGACGGGTGAGGTGAAGGTGCACCGAATCGTGGCCGCTCATGACGTTGGCCGGGCGATCAACCCGCAGGCGATCGAAGGGCAGGTGGAGGGATCTTGCCTGATGGCGCTGGGGCAGACTCTGATGGAGGATTTGGCTCCTCGGCACGGCCATCTCGGCGCGGAGAATCTAGCCGAGTATGCTATTCCCACGGCCCTTGATTCCGTGAAGATCGAGACCATCATCGTCGAGGAACCGGAGTCCACCGGGCCCTTTGGGGCCAAAGGCGTGGCCGAACCCGCTACCGTGCCGGTTATGCCGGCCGTGGCCAACGCCATCTACGACGCCGTCGGCGTGCGCATCACTACTCTGCCAGCTACGGCAAAGGTTTCCCGAGATAGCCAG
>JAMDCE010000061.1:0-336 GCA_023489135.1 Chloroflexota bacterium | reverse complement strand
TGGAGGAGGAGAATGAGCGCCAAAAGAGGTTGGAGGGATAGCTGGGCTGTGGTAGTTGCTGCGGCAACCCTTAATTTGTTTCTTCTGGGCAACTGCGGCGAGCAAGCCATTTCAACGCCGGCTCAGAGCACGCCCAGTGAAACGGATAGGGCCATCGCCGCGGCGAAGCAGCTCTACGCTGAGAAGAAGAAAGAGGGGATGGATTTCAGCAACGGGCTCTGCCTGTCCAACGAGGTGATCCCCGATTGGGCTGTGGACATTGCTCACAACCCTCGCCAGCCGGTGGACGATCTACCCCAGAACCAGTGTTCGTCTTACCGCGAAGGGAAGGTCAGG
>JAMDCE010000252.1:1026-4992 GCA_023489135.1 Chloroflexota bacterium | reverse complement strand
GCCGTCGTCAATGGACTGCTTGAAGTTGTAGACGCTGACGTAGTCGCCGAAGACATCTTTGGTCTTCTCTTCGCCTACCATCAGCGGCGTGCCAGTGAAGGCGATGAAAGCGGCTCGGGGCAGGGCGTTGCGCATGTTCAGGGCGAGGGTGTCGTACTGGCTGCGGTGGGCCTCGTCGGTGATGACGATGATGTCAGACCGGTTGGATAGCTCTGGGTAGACCGCTCCCTGCTCGGTGTGAAACTTCTGGATGAGAGTGAAGACGTAGCGATGATCTTCGCGAAGAAGCCCCTTCAGGTGCTCGCCGCTCCCGGCCCTCACCCAGTCTTCCGATTCGGTGACCGCCCCAACGCGGGCGAAGTTCTGGTAGATCTGGTCGTCCAAATCATCCCGGTCGGTCACGACGACGAAGGTGAAATTGCCCGGGACCTTGCGCAGAATCTTCTGGGAGAAGAAGACCATGGAGAAGCTCTTGCCGCTGCCCTGGGTGTGCCAGAAGACGCCGAGCCGGCCCTTATTGTGGTCAATCCTCTGCAGGGCGCTGACGGCGTTGTTGACGCCCAGGTACTGGTGGTTGCGGGCAATAATCTTGATCAGCCCTCCGGCCCCTTCGCTGAAAAGGAGGAAGTTCTCCACGACATCTAACAGTCGTCCAGGCTCACAGGTGCCGCGGATCATGGTCTCTAGCGAGACAATCCCATGCTCGCCCTCGCTGTTTATCTTCTTCCACTCGGCGAAGTGCTCCCAGGTGGCCGTGAGGCTTCCGATCTTGCTCTTGCTGCCGTTGGAGAGGATGATGAAGGCGTTGTACCAGAAAAGCTGAGGGATTGTCGTCTTGTAGTCTTTGAGGTTCCTGCGGAAGGCGTCCTCCAACCGCTTGTGCGAGGCTTTCAGCTCGACAAAAACCAGCGGCAGGCCGTTGACGAAGCCGACCAGATCGGCGCGGCGCGTGTAGATTTCACCGGAGACCCAGAACTGCGAGGCCAGGAAGAAGTCGTTGTTGGCCGGCTCCTCCCAATCGATCACCCGAAGTGTCGTGGTGCTGACCCGGCCAGCCCCGTCGAAAACGGCGACCTTGAGGCCCTCTTTCAGCAACCGGTAGACCTCGCGGTTGGCCTGGGCCGGACTCATAGCACTCCGATCGCGGGTCAGCTCCTGGATCGCAAGGTCAATGCTTCCGTGATCGACCTCTGGGTTCAGACGCTCTAGGGCCGCCCGCAAGCGTCGGACCAACACCACTTCGGCGCTGCTCTCGCGGCCGAGCGTGTCGTTCTGCCCCAACGTCTCGTGGAAGCAGTTCGCGGTCTCCCAGCCCAGCGCGGCAAAGAGAATGATGGCAGGCTGTTCCACTAGACTGGCTTCGGTGTAATCAAGCATCCTCATGATGTGACACGATGAATTCAGCTCTGGCTAGCAGCTCGTCGAAAGTAATGATTTCCGGATTATGCAGGTTTCTGCGGAACAACTCGAACGAGTGCGCTTTGTCAGCAATATCGAGCTGTTCCGTATGTCCAACCACCAGAATTCCTTTCGGCTCACATGTGTACGTGCCTGATCGTCGCAATTGTTCTCGATTACTGTCCTGCCTAGAGCCCTCTTCGGCCCAGGTGCGGCAGTTCGATTGGAGTTGAGACACTCCACTTACCACGGCTAGGCTTGCAGCGTAAACCTTGTTCCGGTAGGGACGGTCATGCAAGAGCTTGGTCCCAGGCTTCTTGATGTCTACAAGGACAGTAAACCGTGCGTTCGCCTCCGTTGCCAGGAGGAAATCACCACGTTGACCACCGGCTCCATCCAAAGTCGTTCCACCATAGAAAGGCTGCTCCTGAAGAGTACTTAGAAAACGGTAGGCCAGACCATATCCAAATATCCAAGTGTTAGACTCGAAGAACTGCTGCCACTCGCTTTCCCCCCACTCGTTCTCGGCCATGCGCTCCCTAAATCGAGCCAGTGCATCAGTCCGCGATTGATGAAGGCGCTTGAGCGCGGCAGCTTCAAGCAAGTCCGGCATTAGCTCCTCAAGCGCCTCCAGAAACCTATCTCCGCTTTGTTCCCGGAAGTACAGGATCGCTTCTCTCTCCTTGCCGGAAAGAATTAGCTCAAGGTCCTCGTCAATAACTCGTAGATTCCGAGTGCCTTGAGGCACACCTTCTCGGCCAATCTGGTACAGGTCACACAGCGTGTAATAAAGCCGAAGTGTCTGAGCGGTATCGAGTATTAGCCTGACCTCTTGGCCCGACCTCAACTGGGCGAGGCTGAATGAATCAGCATCCTGCCAATCCCCAGACCTTGAATGCTTTTTCTGATGCATCAGTGTGATCTTCACCGGGGCGCTGTGGTTGCGAGTATTGCGAACCACTTCGGACCTTACTATTCTACGGGTGGTAGCCTCAGCAAGTTCGTCTTCCGGGCGTAGAAGGACATCACTAATGGCGGCGCTGTAGCGCGAGGTGCTCCGTACGACGTATCGCGAATTATCTTTCATCACAGCCTCCCAAGGGAAAGCATTTCCGACGGTACTGCCATTCGAAACGCGCCAACGGTCAGAGCCAGGGGAGCCATTACACGGCACGGAAAAAGGTAAGAAATGCCGATAAGGAGTAGCTGTCTGTCCGGCGTAACCCTGCGTCTGTCAAGTTTCCACGACGTCTATGTTCAATGATGACATATCCACCTCGCCAGAAATCAGCATGCGAAGCAATAAGTCTCGCGTAAGGCGCAGATTAGAGTTCTTCGCCGTTAGAATCTCGACCTCGCCGAAAGCTGGTCCAATCAACTCCTCAAAGTGTCCAACAATACCCTCTGGTGGGTCGAGGATTTTGATGTCCTCCATATCCGCCCTGGTGACAGCCTTGAAGATTGTTCCGCCGCCCATAGAGTCCTCTTCTTGAAATCGCTCCTTCAACTGGTGAAACGTGAAGCGCTGGTGACTAGCCTTGTTGCGGATAGCGCTGAGGCCTCGACCGATTACAATTCGCTTGTCTGAAATATTCATCCGTCCGACGGGAGCACGAACACTAAAGAGAATATCTCCCCTCTCAGCCACCCGATCCGCAACTGTACAATACACTCGATCAACAGGAAATCGGTTTCCGAAATTTGTCACGCCTTGGTGGAAAGGCAGCCCACGGCCCTCCGCGTTATAAAACTCAGATTTCGGTGACTGCCCCATAACGATTAAGCAGCTATCAGCCATGTGGCTCACTTCCCACCCTTCCGGAACCGGCCCCAGAGTCGAATCAACCATCTCGACCTGCCCGTGTCCCGGGAACCGGAACTCGACGAACCACTCTCGGTAGAGTGACTGCGCCATCTCTTCCAAAATCGCGATTCGGCGGGTGTTATTATCGACGAGATGGTCGTAAGCTGAGAGAACCGCTGCGATCCTGTTTTGAGTAGCAAGTGAGGGCAGCGGGATCGTGAAATTGCTGATGGTGCCTTTCGTAAGCGCCTCTCTAGTCGCCCCGCCTTGTGCTAACGTTAGCAAATGATGTTTGTATTGCGGGCTGTTGATGCAATACAGAACATACAACGGGTTCGCGAGCTCAAGATCAAGCCTAATTATGGACACATGCTGGTTAACTCTTGCGGGCAACACGTCTTCAGGCACCACACAACATCGTGCAACAGAAGCGCCAGTTATGTTAAGCAGAAGATCCTTTGGTTGTACTTCGACGTTAGCAAGTTCATCCGCTTGCTTGTCGTCGATAAACGCCAACCCATCGTCCGAAAACTCGAAGTCATAGACGTTTAGACTACGTATCAAAGCGATACCATGGTTCTTGTAAGACTCCTTTCCACCGCGAGGGGTGGCACCACTTCCGATCTTCGTCGAAATAGCTCCCAGTGGAACCAGGGGCCACGGACTCGTGTTGTTTTCTTTCATGGTTGGCTCTCGAGCAGTGCCGCGAGATTGTCACCGATCCGCTCCTCCAACTCCCTTGCCTCGGCATTTAGCACTTCCAG
>JAMDCE010000252.1:0-1016 GCA_023489135.1 Chloroflexota bacterium | reverse complement strand
TCGTGGAGGTTATCGAACCCTACCACGGACGCATCTATGACCCGGCCTGCGGCTCGGGCGGTATGTTCGTCCAGAGCGCCCGGTTTGTCGAGAACCACCAGAAAAACCCCGGTACTGAGATTAGCACTTCCAGTTCCTCGTTCAATTCTTCGAGCCGCTCAGCAAAATCGAACTCATCTGCCGAGCGCTCGGCTACACCGACATACCGGCCCGGATTAAGACTCCAGCCCTGCGCCTCTATCTCGGAAAGTGCGGCCGCCTTGCAGAGACCCGGCACGTCAAGGTAAATGCCATCCGGGAAGCTTTCCTTGAGCAGGGTGTCACTGCCGTTATTCGTTTCAGGTTCTTCGCCCCGGTAGAGCCGGACGATATTGGTCAGGAACTCGATATGTTCCGGGGTAAACTCCCGGTGCGCCCGGTCGATTTGGCGATAGATGTGTCGTGCATCGATAAACAGCACCTTGTCCTTCCGAGGCGTTCGAGCCTTTCCTCGATCCAGGAACCAAAGCGTACACGGAAGAGTCACCGTATAGAAGAAGTTAGGACCGATAGTAATAAGCACGTCCACCGCGCCACTCTCGATCAGCTTCCTGCGAATCTCCAATTCCGTACCCCGGGCGTCTCCGGCGGAATTGGCCATGACGAACCCGGCGCGACCGGTCGAATTCAAGGCGCTATAGAAGGTCTGAATCCAAAGATAGTTGGCGTTGTCGGCCTTCGGTAACCCCAGTGGAAACCGGGCGTCATCCTTAAGCCGCTCTTTGTCCACTTTATCGACGTTGAAGGGGGGATTGGCCATGACGAAGTCAAACTTGGCCACGCTGTCGTGGATATCCTCGTAATAGCTGTTCCCCTGCCGAATGTCACCCGACAGCCCGTGCACGGCCAGGTTCATCTTACAGAGGCGCACCGTCTCGGCCACCTTCTCCTGACCGTAGATGCTAATCTCAGTACCGGGGTTTTTCTGGTGGTTCTCGACAAACCGGGCGCTCTGGACGAACATACCGCCCGAGCCG
>JAMDCE010000207.1:4212-5005 GCA_023489135.1 Chloroflexota bacterium | reverse complement strand
CTGGGGAATCTGGTGGGGATCGACGACAATCACATCCAGGCCGATTTGGCGGGCATAGTCTATCTCGCCCACGGCGCTGACGCCGCAGTCTACAGTGATGGCGAGCGTCGCCCCCTGGGCTCGCAGGCTCTCCAGCGCCGGACTGTTGACTCCGTAGCCTTCCTCGGCACGATTTGGGATGTAAGTTATGGTACGTGCGCCAAGGGGCTCTCATCGGCCAGGACGTCACGTAGCAGGGCAGCGGCTGTTACGCCATCGGCGTCGAAATCGCCGTAAATGGCGATCATGTCGCCGCGAGAGATGGCCTGACCAATGCGCTCGACAGATACCTTCACGCCCTCCATGATGAGGGGGTCGAATATCTGGCGGCCGTCATCATTTAGAAATGCATCGACATCAGTTGGCTCGGTAACTCCACGGTTGCGTAAGATTTGCGCCAGGACGTCGGGCCAGCCAGGAAGGGTTCCTGCTTGGACGCGAGGAGCAACGATCCAGCGTTTTAGCGGCAGGTTCAAAGTGATCTCCTGTCGGCGAGCTCGATTCCGAGTAGCTTAGCCGCGTTTCCGCCAAGGATCTTTTCTTTCGTTTCTTCCTTGATCCGGAGGCTGCGGATGCCGTCGATGTTTCGCTTAATATAGGGCATCCCAGGCCAGTCAGAGCCATAGATAATCTTGTCAGCGTTCCTTTCAAATTCGGGGAAGTACGAAAGTAAGTGCTGCGGAGGCAGGCCCGATATCTCCATATACACATTCTGGTGCAAGCGAGCGAGAAAGAACGCCCTGTCATACCAAAA
>JAMDCE010000207.1:327-4129 GCA_023489135.1 Chloroflexota bacterium | reverse complement strand
GCGTATACAGGATAGATCAAGCTATCGTTAGGATAGAAGCCCTGGTATGTCGGATAGAGCTTCACTCCCTTGCAGCCGAGGTCGCGGACGTAATGCTCGACCTGGCTGGCAGGGTTGGCAACGAGAAACGGGTTTACCGTCGCAAATGGAATAAGCTTGTCCGAACCGCGGCAGAAGTCCACAATATGCTCGCTGCTCGCCATGCCCGTCGTCACAGGACTGGTCTCGGCGAGGATTACGCCGTAGTCGACGCCGCTGTCTTTCAGCATTGCTTCAAGCTCACCTGGCGTTTCACACTTGCACACGCTATCAGCCCTGTCTGCCTGTAGCATGCTCCGACGGTATTCCACCACCCAGGGCCGCAATTCCTGATACGTGACCACGTGCAAGTGAAAATCTATGACTAGGCTCATAGTCAATAACTCCTTTGTAAGTACGCAAACTCCTTCGTAGTTGTGCACCTCGAATGTATTCAATCACGGTAGGCCTGTCAATAGAACAGTTGTCCTGTCGTGCTCAAGAAGGTTGCCATCGGGCGTACCTTGATGTAGAATTAACATTGGCAGGCTATTCAGCAAGGCTTTTCTGAGCGGCTGGTAACTCTCGGGCGCAGTCGACGCACCCTGAATTATATCCTATAACTCACTGAGGTTTTGCTGTGGAACGTGACCCCTGGCTCCGCGCCCTAATCGTGCTCCTGGTAATCATCGCAGTCATCTACTTGTTTGGCTTGCTGTGGTCTACTGCGATGATTTTCTCGGATATTATCATGCTCTTCTTTATGTCGTGGCTCGTTGCCTTCGTTCTGAAACCATTGGCCAGATTCCTCAACGTGCAAGCCAGACTCCCCAGGCTCGTGGCAGTTGGTATTGTCTTTGCCGGGTTTTTTCTTGCCATCGCCATCGCTGGCATCATCCTGGTGCCTGTGATAGGCTTCCAACTGGCGCAACTCAGCACGAACCTGCCCAGATACGCTCAAGAATTGCCGAGCCTGACGAGCCTGTTGCAGGCAGATCTTCAGGCCAGGGGCATCAACGTGGAGTTGTCCCAGTGGTATCAGAACCAGGACTTGCCGACGCAGATTCAGAGGCTAGGCACGCTGATCATCCAGAATTCGTTGAGCCTGATCGCTGGCGTGGCTTCTATGATCTTCGCGGTCATCATCGTACTCATTCTGTCCTTCTACATTATGCTTGACGGCGACAGGGTTGTCGAGCAGATCATCAGTCTGGTGCCTGAACAATATCGAAAGGAAGCGCATTACCTGTTAGATAGTATCGATAGGTCGTTCGGCGGCTTCCTGCGAGGCCAGGTTATACAGGCCATCGCGTACGGCCTCGGCACTGCCTTCATAATGTGGATAGCAGGTTTGAATTATGTGCTCCTGGCGACGACGTTTTCCGTGATCGTGATGATCATCCCGTTCTTCGGACCCTTTCTCGCCCTCGTTCCCCCGCTGGCCATCGCCGTGTTTCAACTGTCTCCCAGCGAGCTGATCGCCGTAGTGATCGCTCTCTTGGTCTTGCAACAGGTGGTGCTGAATATCGTTGCTCCAAAGGTTATGAGCGACTCTGTAGGGATACATCCTCTGCTAGTGTTCTTCGCCATTCTCGTAGGAGGCAAAATCGCTGGAGTGGGCGGGGCAATCTTCGGCGTTCCAGTCGTGGGCGTGATAAACGCTATGGCACTGTATTTCATTCGCAAGTCAAATGCGAAGTCCTCGGCCTACAGCGCGAGTGGTGAGAAGAAGGCAAGGTTGGCTAGGTCGCCCAGCCGGAGGCAAAGCGAAGCATCCTGGCGCAGAGGTATGTCTGGACTACGCGGCGCAATTGGAAAGTTCTTGCTCCGAGGCAGTTGAGCAACTGTCTTTGCAGGATTTGTAAATATGGAGGTTATCCATGCCTATCAGGAAAGCTGTGTTCCCCGCCGCCGGGCTGGGGACGCGTTTCCTCCCAGCAACAAAAGCGCAACCCAAGGAAATGCTGCCTGTCGTAGATAAGCCGATCATCCAGTACGCGGTCGAAGAGGCTGTTGCCTCTGGCATCCAGGAAGTTATCATCGTCACAGGAAGAGGCAAGCGCGCCATTGAAGACCATTTCGACATCTCCTTTGAACTGGAGCACTTCCTACACAAGAAGGGCGATGAAGATATGCTGCGGGAAGTGCGTGAAATCTCGGAACTTGCTACCGTTTACTATATTCGACAGAAGGAGCCGCTTGGCCTTGGGCACGCGGTATTAACTGCAAAACCACTTGTGGGAGACGAGCCTTTCGCAGTTATCTTGAGTGACGACATCATTGACGGGGAGGTCCCCTGTTTACGCCAGTTGATAGAAGTGTACGAGCGATACAAATGTTCTGTCCTCGCGGTGGAGCACGTGCCCAAGGAACAAACGAAAAGTTACGGCATCATCGAGCCTCGGCCTCTTGACACACGACTTTACCAAGTCTTAGGCGTGGTGGAGAAGCCGAAACCTGAAGATGCGCCATCAGATCTTGGTATTGTAGGGCGCTACATTCTTACCCCCGAGATCTTCGAATTGTTGGAGGAGACACCAGCAGGCAAGGGTGGTGAGATTCAGCTTACAGACGCAATACAGCGCCTGCTCCTCAGGCAAGCTGTGTACGCTTACAAATTTGAAGGCAAGCGCTACGACACCGGCTCACCGCTGGGCTTCCTGAAAGCTACTGTCGAGTTTGCCTTGAAGCGTCCTGATCTGGGGGCGGAGTTCAAAGATTATCTTTTGAAGATCGATCACCTTCGCAACTGCGCCCAGTGAGTTCCTGGCTTACCAGGTGCGCCAAACCTCATAGCCGGCTGCTTTGAGCGCGCCCATAATCTCCGCGCAGTGCTCAGGATCTCTCGTCTCCAGCGTAAGCTCGACCTCAGCCTGGTTAACTGGCAGGGGCAGGCCGGTGCGATGATGCTCGATCTGGAGGATGTTCACTCGCTTATCGGCCAGCACGCGAAGCAAACCTAGTAGCTGTCCTGGCTTGTCGAGGATGCTTACTCTGATGACCAGATAGCGGCCTGCTGCGGTCAGACCGTGTTCTATCAGCCGCGCGAGAAGGTTGACGTCAATGTTCCCTCCCGAAAGGAGCAGGACGACCTTCTTGCGCGGCAGTTTGATTCTCCCCGCCATTAGTGTAGCCAGGCCAACCGCACCTGCACCTTCGACCAGCAACTTGGAGCGTTCGAGCAAGAGGAATATGCTGTGGACGATCGCATCGTCCTCGACCGTGACGATGTCATCGACCAGCCTCTGTATGACTGGGAAAGTCAGGTTGCCGCAGCATTTGACGGCAATTCCATCGGCTATCGTGTTCACTTCTTCAGTTGGAGTGAGAACGCCGCTCTTAAACGACTGGTAGCATGAGGAAGCGCCGGCCGCTTGAACCCCAATGACTTTCAGCTTCGGCCGGTGCGCTCTTAGGGCCGTAGCCACGCCAGCTATTAGCCCTCCGCCGCCAATCGGAATGATCGCCGCGTCCACGTCTGGCAACGCATCCAGAATCTCCAGCCCAATTGTCCCTTGTCCTGCCATTACCTTCCAGTCGTCAAACGGGTGGATGAATGTCAGGTCCATTTGATGCTGCAAGTCTTGTGCGTAGGCGCAGGCTTCGTCGTACGTGTTGCCTTTGAGGATCACCTCAGCGCCGTAATCCTTGGTCGCGGTTACCTTGGCCAGTGGCGCAGTCTCGGGCATCACGACGACCGATCGGGTCCCTGTCATAGCGGCGGCGATAGCTACTCCCTGGGCGTGATTGCCTGCGGAAGCGGCGATCACGCCTTTCTGCCGCT
>JAMDCE010000207.1:0-278 GCA_023489135.1 Chloroflexota bacterium | reverse complement strand
AGCGAGCACTTCTCGCGCTTTTGTGATGTCATCGATGTTCAGCATTTGCACCTCAAATTGTGAACTCACAGGCTCGCTCACCTCCCAGGGGAAGAGGGTAATCTGCGTCCTGGCCACAGGCGGCTCAGACGGGACCGCAGCAAGCTGTTGCGCACCTGCCGCCAGGCCTTCGATAGCTCTTCCTCCTCACGACTCGTGATACGCTTGCGGCCAAAGGTTTGGCGAACGTAGGCGTCGACTATCACCCGAATACTGTGTTCCTGGTCTGAAGCAAACGA
>JAMDCE010000654.1:1653-5013 GCA_023489135.1 Chloroflexota bacterium | reverse complement strand
ACTGTCATAACTACACCCCGTTAAGGAAGTACGAGGCCGAGACCAACCTAATCATTCACGCGGGCGGCGGGGAGATGATGGCCGAGATTCAGCCTCATCAGATCAGGATTGTGGGCACCGATCGCGGGCCAGGTATCTCGGACATCGACCAGGCGATGCAGGTAGGGTTCTCGACCGCGCCAGAATGGATAAGAGAACAAGGTTTTGGGGCCGGCATGGGCCTCGCCAATATCAAGAAGTGCGCCGACATAATGAACCTCAAATCTACTGTGGGCGAGGGAACTACTATCGAGATCATTGTGGGGCTTTCCTAGTTCGGGGAAATCGGGCTCGTACTTCCTTAACGGGGTGTAGTTATGACAGTTGCGGAGATAGTGGACAAGCTTTCTCTTGAGGTCGTGACGGGCCAGTTCAACCTGAACGTCGAGGTTACCGGTGGCTGCGTGTGCGACCTGCTCAGTTCTGTGATGGCGAAAGCGCGCGCCGGCAACATTTGGGTTACTATCCAGGCTCACCCAAACATTGTGGCTGTTGCCTCGCTGCTGGAACTCGCGGCGGTCATCGTTGCTGACGGCGTTGAGTTGGAGGGAGCCACCCGGGCTAAAGCTGAAGAGGAAAGCGTTCCCATTCTCGTCACGCCTATGACGGCCTTTGCCGTCGTCGGGGAACTGGCAAAGCTGGGGGTGATGGGGTAGAGACTAGTGGTCCGAGCCAACTCCGGAACGCCCGTGCACTTTAACTTGTCTATTGGCTAATATGGCCGTGAGGGGGCCCCGGGATAGTACCTGGGCCATCTGTTCCAACTGATTTGGCTTGTATCTCTCGCCCGATCGACCATCAACTGCTGTGGGTGCCGGGAGGGGGGAAGGAACCGCAGGGGCGAAGTATCCGCCTAAGGGTTTCAGGAGAGCCTCCAGTAAACTCACCACCTGTGAAAGCCGCGAAATCGTGGATGGTTACCGCGAATGCTTAGCCCCCACAGAGATTGCCAGGGAGATTAGTGGCCACCTGCGGAGAAGGAATCGGGGAAGGTATGGGTGACGGTCGAAGCCCAGAGCCAGATCTTCCCGGGGCCATAAGGGCGTTTAGAGCGGACCTGCATCTCCACACGGTGCTTTCGCCGTGCGCTGAAGTGGAGATGATCCCGCCGTTTATTGTCGAGCGCGCCGCCGAGCAAAGCCTGGACGTGATCGCCATCACGGATCACAACTCGGCTGAGAACGTTCTGGCGGTGATGAGGGCGGCTCGGGGCACGAACCTGACGGTCATCCCAGGGATGGAAGTGGAGACGAAAGAAGAAGTTCACCTGGTTTGCCTCTTCAACCATCTGGAAGATGTGCTGGCGTGGCAGGTTAAAGTGTACCGAAGCCTCCCACCTCTTAAACGTCAAAACCGGGAAGATGTCTTCGGCGCCCAGTTCGTGGTGGATTCTGCCGGCGACTTCGTGGCTTATAACGAGAGACTCTTGCTTACGTCAACCTCTCTTTCAGTCGCTGAAGTGGCCGCAGGAGTGCGTAAGCTAGGCGGCACCTGCTTTCCCGCTCATGTGGATCGCCCCTCCTACAGCCTCCTGGGCAACTTGGGCTTTTTGCCGCCGGAAGCGGGCTTTCGCGCTGTAGAGATATCGAGAAACATAGGCCCGCAGGAGGCTTGCCGGAGGTTCCCAGAATTGCTGCATTGCTCGCTGACGGCGTCGGGTGACGCTCACCGGTTGAGCGAGATAGACTGCCGAATGATTCTCAACGTGGCGGAGCCTACCGTCACCGAGCTCGACTTGGCTTTTGCCCGTCAATCGGGTAGAAATGTAGAACTCTTGGCGGAATAGTTGGTTCTGCAGGGGGACGACCTACTGGAGGAATGTGGAAGTGACAGAACAGAACGTGGAGACTAAAGAGATCAAGCCAGTCGCGGCTGAAATCGATCTCTCTAAGCTGGATGGGATGCTGGGTAAGTACGCTGGACAGCAAGGTTCGTTGATCCCGGCGCTGCAGGAGGTCCAGGCGATTTACGGATACCTTCCCGAACCCGTCTTTGATAGGCTGTCTGAGGCGCTTAATATCTCCCTGGCCAAGATATACGGCGTGTCGACCTTCTACTCTCAGTTTTACCTGGAGCCGAGAGGAAAGAATATCATCCGATTGTGTGACGGCACGGCCTGTCACGTGAAGGGCTCGGGGGAGATAACCGAGGCCATTTCTACCAGATTGAAGGTCAAGCCGGGCGAGACAACGCCGGACGGAGAAGTGACTTTCGAGGTTATCTACTGCCTGGGCTCCTGTGGCTTGGCACCTGTCGCCGTGGTCAACGAGAAGATCCGTGGGCGTTTGACGATAGACGATACCCATAAGCTTCTGGATGATCTGGAGTAGAGATGCGGGAGCTATCCCTGCACATTCTCGACGTTGTCGAGAATTCTATCAGAGCAGGGGCAACCAGTATCGCTATCTTCATCGAAGAGGATGAGCAGGCCGACCGGTTGACCATAGGGATTCAAGACAACGGCGAGGGGATGGACGAAGAGTTCGTCAAGCGGGTTCTAGATCCCTTTGTCACCTCGCGAACCACGCGGCGTGTTGGGTTGGGCCTCTCTCTTTTCGCCGCCGCGGCTAGACGGTGTGAGGGAGACCTCACCATCGAATCGCAGCGAGGCAAGGGAACGACGGTGACAGCGGTTTTTCGCCGAAGCCATATCGACCGAGCCCCGTTGGGCGATCTTCGCGGCACGTTGGTGGGACTTATGGTGGCAAACCAGCAGATCGACTTCACCTACACGCATGTGATAGACGGTCGACAGTTCGTGCTGGACACACGGGAAATCAAGGCGGAACTGGGAGATATCTCCATCTCCAATCCGGCGGTTCTGAACTGGCTGGGTGACTACTTGGACGAGAACCTGGCTGAGCTAGGTGTACGCCCCTACTAGTCGGAAAAGGGCAAATGGAGTATAATGTCGAGATTTATGCGCCGCAAGAAGAGCGCGCATAGGGGGAGTGAATATGCCTAGGCTAAAGACACTGGAAGATCTCAAGAGGCTAAGAGAAGAGGCTCAAAAGGAGATCAGAGTCCGCCAGGATACGGGAACGAAGATTACCGTGGGAATGGGGACCTGCGGAATTGCGGCCGGTGCCAGAGATGTGATGGCCGTTATTCTGGAGGAACTCCAGAAGCGGGATATCGAGGCAAACGTTACCACCGTCGGATGTATCGGTATGTGTGTCAAAGAACCGCTGGTGGACATTGAACGGGCCGGGCATCCGCGGATTACCTACGGAAACATTACCCCCGACAAAGTGCCCACTCTTATTGAAGAGCACCTGGTGAAGGGCAACATCATCCAGGACTGGGTGGTTGGGAAGATCG
>JAMDCE010000654.1:0-1643 GCA_023489135.1 Chloroflexota bacterium | reverse complement strand
CCGCGAGGCGGACCGCAAGCGCCAGATCGGGCCGGTTGGCCGGGTTTGCACCGGTGCAGCTCGATCTGGCCCTGGGCCTAAGGTTTTTAGAGAGGGATAGCGACGTATGGCAGAAGCGACCATTGAGCCTGTTTTGGTGGAACCTATCTACCGGGCCCACGCTATGGTGTGCGGAGGCACTGGTTGCGTAGCCTCTGAATCCATCCGGGTGCGCGAGCGCCTGGAGGAAGAAGTTCAGCGGAACGGTCTGGCCAACGAGGTTAAGGTTATTCAAACGGGATGCCGAGGGTTCTGTGCCGAAGGTCCGATTATGATAATCTACCCCGATGGCATCTTCTATACGCAAGTCCAACCTGACGACGTCCCTGTCATTGTCGAAGAGACCCTTCTAAAAGGTCGAATCGTCAAGCGCTTGTTGCACAAAGAGCCAGCGGCCACGGAGGCTCTGCCCTATTATCAGGATATCCCTTTCTACGAGAAGCAGATACGAGTGGTCCTCCGCAATTGCGGAATGATCAACCCAGAGCTCATCGACGAATATATCGCTCGCGATGGATATGCCGCCCTCAGCAAGGTTCTCAACGAGATGACGCCCGAGCAGGTAATCGAAGAGATCAAAGCTTCAGGGCTGCGGGGGAGAGGTGGCGCAGGTTTTTCAACCGGACAGAAGTGGCAATTCTGCCGGGCGGCGAAGGGTGATCTGAAGTATCTCATTTGTAACGCCGATGAGGGCGACCCGGGCGCTTTCATGGACCGCAGCGTCTTGGAAGGGGATCCTCACACGGTGTTGGAAGGGATGCTCATCGCCGCCTACGCTATCGGCGCTTCCCACGGCTACATTTATTGCCGAGCAGAGTACCCTCTTGCCATTCATCGTCTGAAGATTGCTATAGCCCAGGCTGAAGAGTACGGCCTGTTGGGCGACCACATCCTGGAAACAGATTTTCATTTCCACGTCAAGATTAAAGAGGGGGCTGGCGCCTTCGTCTGCGGCGAGGAGACCGCGCTGATGGCCTCCATCGAGGGCGAGCGGGGCATGCCTCGGCCGCGACCTCCCTTCCCCGCCAACAAGGGACTGTGGGGCAAACCCACCAACATCAACAACGTCGAGACCTTTGCCAATATTGCTCCCATCATCATCAAAGGCGCCTCCTGGTTTGCCGGGATGGGTACGGAGAAGAGCAAGGGCACCAAGGTCTTCGCCCTCACCGGAAAGATCAACAACACTGGTTTGATCGAAGTGCCAATGGGCGTGACGATGAAGGAGATCATCTTCGAGATTGGTGGAGGGATCCCCAACAAGAAGCAGTTCAAGGCCGCCCAAATGGGTGGTCCCTCCGGTGGCTGCGTTCCGGCGGCCATTGCTGACACGCCTATCGATTACGAGTCTCTGGTCCAGGCCGGCGCCATAATGGGCTCCGGTGGTGTTGTGGTAATGGACAACACCACCTGTATGGTGGACGTAGCTCGCTACTTCCTGGCCTTTACCCAGAGCGAATCCTGTGGGAAGTGCGTGCCTTGTCGTGTTGGGACCAAGGTCCTGTTGGAGACGTTGACGCGCATCACTAAAGGGGAAGGCCAGGAGGGTGACATCGAGCTTCTGCAGGATCTGGCCAATCAGATTAAGGCCACTTCCCTCAGCT
>JAMDCE010000713.1:4190-5013 GCA_023489135.1 Chloroflexota bacterium | reverse complement strand
GGCCGAGTTGAAGAGGGCCCAGAAGCGACCGGCCGATTCGGGGAAATAGACCGACTGAATCCCCGGGATCTTCATCTCGTTGAGCTGGGTCCAGAGAGAGGCCGTCTTGCTCAGGGAATGAACTAGGACATTGGCCGTGGGCGGTCTACCCACGTTAGTGCCCCAAAAAACCGGGTCGTTCCGGTGGAATACGCGTTTTACATCCAGCCATGGCTGAGGCTTGCGACCCTTCGAATAATAGCCCGTGTACTCGCCGAACGGACCTTCGTCTCGATAGTTGGCCCTGTTGGGGTCAATAAAGCCCTCCGCGATGATCTCGGAATGCGCGGGCAGCGGCAAACCGGTGAGGTCGCTCCTGAACACTTCAACGGGCCTCCCCCGGAGGGCTCCGGCGAAATCGTATTCGCTGGTCTCGTAAGGAATCGAAGAAGCGGACATGAAGAACAACCGCGGGTCTCCGCCGATCACGGCCGCGGCGGGCATGGGTTCTTTTTTCTCGGCGTACTTCTTGAGCGTCAAATCGGCATCTTTGCCTTTGAGGATCAGGGCACCCAGGCTTTTCTTGTCCAGCATCTCCATCCGGTAGGTGCCCAGATTCACCACGCCAGTATCAGGGTCCTGGGTGACGAGAGACACGGCCGTGCCGAAGTAGCGACCACCGTCTTTGGGGAAGTATCTCGGCACAGGAAACTCGGTTAGATCGATGGCCTCTCCCGTTTTCTGGTTTTCCAGGACGGGACCAGAGCCAACTTCTCTGGGGGGAATGCCCCCGAGATTGGTAAGCTCTATCCATTTCATGGCCATTTCAAAGATCGTGAACCTG
>JAMDCE010000713.1:0-4180 GCA_023489135.1 Chloroflexota bacterium | reverse complement strand
TGTGCTGGATAGGAGGCTGGTGATGACGGGGGTCTGGTAACCCTTGACCTTCTCAAACAACAGTGCGGGACCGTTCTTCTCTTCGTTTCTCTTGGCGACGTGGCACAATTCGAGATCCCAGTCGACCTCGGCCTTGACCCGCCTCAAGTCGCCTTCTTGGTCGAGAAGAGCCATGAAATCGCGGAGATCATTCACCTCGCCGATGGTAATCATAGATGGATCCCCCTTTTCTCGGTTCGAGTCTACCTATTTGCTCTGGTTCCACTCCCTGAACATGGCGTCAAACAGTTCCACCGATTTCTTGGCGAAGGCCTCGGAATTGAGGGCCAGGGGAATCTCGACTATCTCCACCTCTTTCTTCAGGTGCCTCTTCAACTCGGCCAGGAACGCGGCGTCGGACTCCGGATCGTGAATCTGCAGCCCTTCCTCGCTCATAGCTGACCATCCTTTGAGAGGATAGAGGAACTTCGTTGGGGCGACGGCCTCGTTGAGTCTCTCGGCGACGACTCTGGCGATCTCAGCGGTCTCTTGAGGGGAGGTGCGCACCTGAACCCTGGTGGAATCGGTGATCTTCATCTTCCGGCCTGCAAACCGTTCCTGAAGGTCGGGTCTGCTGCCATAGCTAATCTTGTCCAGGCCGCCGGGACAGGCAATCTGAGGAATCTTGGCTCGACAGGCCGCCAGCAACCGGTTCGGGCCGCCGGCGCAATTGCCCTCGTAGAGTTGGTCGGAGATGCCCCCCGTCACGTAGTCAATGACGCCGGCGAACAGCCCTTCGGCGATCATATCGTCCATGGCCTTGTCACCGACGCCCTGGGCGTGGCAGACGATGGGCTCGTAGTTCAGTTCTTTGAGAAACTCGGTAGCGTGTTCGACCACTCGTTCGGCCTGCCCGAAGGCGGTTAGGGCAATAAGGGGTCTCTCGGTCTTTATTTCCCAGCCCTCCGACATCTCGACCATTCCGCAGATGGCCCCCACGGCGTTCATCAGTTGTAGCTTGAGGAGCGGGTTGAGTCCGACGATGTCAAGAACGGTATGATGCATGGTAAGGTCTTTAGTGCCGACATACGTTCCGATGTATCTGGGGTGGGCCGCCATAGGCGAGGCCATCAGCTTGGGCATGCCGAAGGGCAGAGTCTTCATAATGCTGGTGGCGATGAGGGTGGTGGTGCCCCCACCGATGCCCACCGCGCCGTGAATTTTGCCCTCTTGGAGAAGCCTTTTGGCTATTTTCTTGCCGCCAGCGATCTGGTTGTCGGTCGCTTTCTTTCTTTCGCCTTTGTTGTACTCATACCTGACCTCCTCGATGGTCATTCCGCCCGCTTCGGCGACTTCCTGGCAGGTGATGTCGCCGTCGTAGGGAGGAGGCAGTTCCATAGAGAAATCCATCACGATGGCGTCAAAGCCTCGATCCCTGATCGTGTCTTCGATGAACTTGAATTCCGGCCCGCGCGTATCCAAGTTGACAATAACTAGAATACCCTTTTTGCCCATGACCTAACCTCCGGTTAGTTGCGAAGACTGCGGGTTGAACACCCTCATCACTGCTTCGTGATTGTCGTGGCGCTGTTGATGGTCGTGCTTGCCGGTCGCCTGGTTTGTCCGTCCGGCTTACACTATAGGCTGAAAGGTTCCAGAAAACAAGGAGGTCTGGAAGACACGGGCAAGGCTACGAGGGGTTAGATGGTCTTAGGCTGGGATCATAGCCAGTGCCGGTGGAACTCATCTTTAAACGGGATATGATATACGATATATCAGGTTTGCGGTAATATCGTACTACAACGGGGTGGCCTTGTCAAGATGGCCTATTATCGGACGGGCGGTACCGTCAGAATCGCCCCAAAAGGACCAGGTTGGGGGACCCACTTGGGTCAAGTTCCTGGCCTGCAAGGGGCACCGTTCGGCTCAGCAATAATGAACGAGGAGCGTCGATGCCGTGGCCTTTATGTGGATCGCCCTGACGACCCTGCGGCGATGGCAGGTCGCGAAGGTTTCCAACCAGAACCTGGGTTTTGCCAGACAACCAAGCGGAGGGCCCAGCGAATGAAGCCAGGGGCCGGGCAAGCAAAACTGGCCATGCGGCAGAAAGCCAAGTCGGCGCCTTGAAGGTTTGAGCGTTGGAAAGTGCGTCTCCCCGAACCTGCGACCCTTCCAACTTCCTAACATGCCAACAGACGTATCGCCACGGGTCTAGCCGCCAGCCTAGGAACACATCAGCCACCTGTTTCTGGTGGAACCATCGCGAGAATGCCTCTAGCACCCGAAGCGTTTGTGCTGTAAAATTACTGGAAGGCCGAGCAGCGAGATGGTCTTGAGGAGGAATGCCGTCCTCTAAACGCGCTGTAGGCTCTTTCCGCTTCCAGACCAACCGCTTCACCTCTGGCCGTAGCGATCGCCTTGGGGTGCATAGACCAGGTGGCTGGGATTGTGGGGTAGACGTTGCCAGGGTTACGATGTGGAGCTTGGATGAGGGTTCGTTACGTCGGAGGAGCGCTGGCCGGTAGCTAGTTGGAGGTTGTTCGTGTCCATCAAGGTGTTGGCTCCGGAGGTGGCCGTGAAGATCGCCGCCGGAGAGGTGGTCACGCGTCCGGAGAGCGTGGTAAGAGAGCTGGTCGACAACGCCCTCGACGCTCAGGCGACCAGGGTCAAGGTCGAGATCCGCGGCGGTGGCCAGAAACTGATTCGCGTGGCCGATAATGGCTGCGGAATTGCCGCGGAAGAAATCGAGGTCGCTTTCCAACGCCACGCTACCAGCAAGATTCAGGCGGCGGAGGATCTTTTCCAGATTCGGACCCTTGGGTTCAGAGGCGAGGCCCTCCCCAGCATCGCCGCGGTGAGCCAGATGAGCCTCTGCTCCAAGACGGCGGCGGACCAGGCGGGATCGGAGATTGTGCTTGAAGCCGGACAGGTCCTTGAGCGGCGTGAGCAGGCCTGCCCCGATGGCACGGTCGTGGCGGTGCGAAACCTTTTTCATAACGTTCCTGCCCGCTTGAAGTTCATGCGCTCCGCTTCTACCGAGGCGGGGCACATTCACAATCTGATTTCGCAGTACGCCCTGGCTTACCCGGGCGTGAAGCTTACGCTGATCAGCGACGGTCGGCTGCTTCTAGAATCCCCGGGGAATGGGGTGCTTTACGACGTGATTATCAAAGTTCACGGGCTGGAGATGGCCAAGGGTATGATCGCCGTGAGTGGGGTCGGGGAGGGGTCAGGGAATGAATTGGCGGTGTCGGGCTACGTCAGCCAGCCTTCCACCACTCGCGCGACCCGCAACTACCTTTCTTTCTTCGTGAACCATCGCCTGGTGCAGAGCCGGATGCTAATCTACGCCGTGGAGGAAGCTTACCACACGCTTTTGATGACGGGGCGACATCCGGTGTCCGTGCTCGACCTTACGGTTGATCCGGCGAGGGTGGATGTCAACGTGCATCCCGCGAAGACCGAGGTTCGCTTCTTGAACGAACGCGACGTTTTCTCCGTGGTGCAGAAAAGCGTTAGGCGCGCCCTCAGCGATGGAGCGGTCATTCCGGCCCTTGGACCAAGGAAAGATGCCAGCGGCACAGAGGAACTCCAGCGTCGCCTGATTCTCGAAGGGGCCGGTTTGGAGGGGAGCCGAGCCAGATCCACCGCCGTCGCCGCTGAGTCAGCCCCTTCCACCGAGATGCCGCAAGACCCAGTCGCCGAGCGGAACCCGCTCCGATTGCCCCTACTGCGCGTTCTCGGTCAAATGGCCGCTACTTTCATCATCGCCGAGGGGCCCGAAGGCATGTACCTTATCGACCAGCACGACGCTCACGAGCGCGTTATCTACGAGCAAATTCGCAACCAGAGGGCCAAAGCGGAGGTCCAATCGCAGCTTCTCCTGGAGCCGTTAAGTGTGGAGATTGCACCCCAGCAGGTGTCCGGCTTGGCGGAGAAGTGGCCCATCCTAAGTGAGGTTGGCTTTCAGGTCGAACCCTTTGGCGAGCGCACCTATTTGATTCGAGCGGTGCCGGCGGTACTGAGGGATGCCGACATTCCTCGAGCCTTTCTGGATATCCTGGATGAGCTGGGCAGTGATCGTGAGGCTGACAACTGGAGCGACCGGATCGCCGCCAGCCTGGCCTGCCACTCGGCGATCAGGGCGGGCCAGGTTCTCTCAATGGAAGAGATGCGACGGCTGGTTCAACAACTTGCGGAA
>JAMDCE010000192.1:907-5016 GCA_023489135.1 Chloroflexota bacterium | reverse complement strand
GACGAAGAAGCGTGAGCAGGGCGAAAGCGAACCCAGCGGCCTGATAGATTGGGGGCGAGTGCGAAGTATCGCCCTTGCGTTGAATAAAGATCAGCCGCCGCCGCGCGCCTGGCGCGAGCAAAAAACACAGGAATATCTCGAAATAGTGCGTCGGATTGAGCCCCTGGTTGCCGAGCATACCGGTGCGACGCCATCTAACCTGTTGACGTCGGTCCACGTTTTTGACCGCGCCGAGTGGATCAACGCCAATATCGTGGTCTTCCGGCATCTCTTCAAGCCATTGGAGCAACTGCACTCCCAGACCAAGAGTAGAGATCCCCTGGGGGAGCTCTTGTTTGGAGGTGTGAGCCAGACGGTTCTCAGCGGCGAAATGGGACTCTTGCTGGGCTATTTGGCCAAGAGAGTGTTGGGTCAGTACGATTTCAGTCTCCTGGGTAAGGAACCCATCTCCTCGGGGCGGCTGTACTTCGTCGAACCAAACATCTCTGGTCTGCTACGGGAACTTGGTCTTCCGGCTGAGGATTTCCGATTATGGATTGCCCTCCACGAAGCCACTCACGCCTACGAGTTCGAAACACATCCGTGGCTGCGGGAGCACTTCAACACAGTCCTCGAGAGCTACTTTCAGAACTTGGGCCGTGATTTGAAGCAACTGCGCTCCGGCGGGGACAGCATCAGGTTCTTGGCCGGTCGGGTCCGCCAGAACCTCTCGAACCGGCAGAGGTGGCTGGAGCTGGTTATGTCTCCCGAGCAGCGGAAGCTGTTCCGGGATCTGCAGGCTATGATGTGCATGGTGGAAGGTTATAGCAACCACGTGATGAACGCCGTTGGTCAGAAGCTGCTGCCCAGCTATGAACTAATCAAGCAACGGGTTGAGCACAGGCAGCTCCAGAAAACGCTGGCCGAGCGCCTCTTTATCAAGTTGACCGGGCTGGACATGAAGATGGAGCAATATCGACTGGGCGAGGCTTTCGTCGAGTACGTAGCGAAGCAAAAGGGTACTGGCTTTGTCAATCGCATCTGGGACTCTCCCGCGAGCCTGCCAAGCATGGAGGAAGTGCGAAATCCTCTAGGCTGGATACAGCGAATGGAGCGGGTAGATTGAACCGTTTTCACGCCACTCAAGGAGATCGAAAATGGAAACTATGACCCTCCAGGAATGCTACCGGCAAGCTAGACAGGCCATCGATTCTGGCGAGAGTGGGAAGGCTATCGCACTTATGGAGCACGCACTGGAGCACTACCCCCAGGCCATCGAGGCGCACAACGTTCTAGGGGTGGCTTTGACCAGCGCAGGCAGGTTGGAGGAAGCCATCGCCAGCTTCGATCGAGTCCTGGAGATGGAGCCTTTGCACTCCGGAGCGCGAAGTGGCAAAGGGTTTGCCTGCAGGGATTTGGGGCGCACCGCTGAAGCGACCAGGGAGCTAGAGTTGGCTCTGGAAATCGATCCGGGCGTAGAGAATGTGCGAGACGAGCTGGTGAATCTATATGTCCGCAATCCCGAGTCCGAGAGTACCGCGGTGAGGCTTAATCGCATTGGACTGGCGGGCCTTTATGCCAAAGGCAATCTCCTGGTGCAGGCGGCGACGGAGTACAGGAGTATTCTGGAGAGTGAGCCAAACCGGGTTGACGTGAAGCTCGCTTTGGCCAAGACGCTTTGGAGTGAGGGCAAGCGCGACGAGGCGGCCGGCATTTGCCAGTCCATCCTTGTCGACAATCCCAGGTGCTTTCGAGCCAAGCTTATTGTGGCCGGATTATACCTTCGGGGCGATCGAGAGGAAGAGGGTCGGGCCCTATTGCAGCGGATCCAGGAACAGGATCCCGGGGGCGAACTGGCCCGGCGGTTCATAACAATGGCGGGAGTTCCGGACGATTGGCTTCCTTTATCTACGGAGGAGCCTATTCTACCTGTTTTTGCCGAATATGCTGAAGCATCGATTGGAAGGGACGCCGTCGCACCGGCTCAGGAAGATGGTTATGGTGCCAGTGGCGAGCTCGCACCAAAAGCCTGGGAGAGCCCTTGGGCCGAGAGTGTCGGGGAAGAGACCGAGAAGCTGCGGGCAGACGAGGGGGCCGGCGGGGAGGAACCGCAATTGGGTGTAGCGGCCGATTCCGCGACTGAGGCACAGCCTAGTCAGGATGTGGAAGCCTATTTGGCGGCCGAGATGGTGGATCTATCGCCCGACCTGAAACCGTTCTCACTGGACGAGATTGTGACTGAGCCTGCTGGCCAAGCGCCAGAGGTGTCTGAGTCGTCCTCAACTGGAATGGATGCCGGTCTTCCCGAGGGGGTCGAGCCTGTGGCCGACCTGGAGCAGTCAGCAGAAGAGGATCTGGCCGTGCCAGAGACGGAGTTGCCGGTCCTTTCCGCCGAGGAAATAAGATCCTTCAACGATGTTGATTTGGCCGAAGTGCTTCCATCCGAACTGGAAGGCGAGGCCGAGTCTGGCGCAGGACTGGTGCAGACTGGCCTGGCGGTCTCGGAGAAGCCTGAATCCGATTTAATCGAGGCTGAGGCCGCGCCGGTGAGCCCTCCTTTGGGTCTCGATGAAGCCGAACTTCTCGGAGCCAAGGAAGACGAGGAGGGCTGGGGAGAGTTTGCGACTGGCGAAGCGGCCGCCAACCCGACCGGGTCCACGATCGCGGCCGATAAGACCAGTGAGTCGGTGATCGAGGAAGAAGCGGAGACGGGGTCGACCATCGCGGCCGCTAGTGAACAGGTTCCCGATGAGGCCGCTGTCCCCACCGCTGAGCCCGTGAGGGTCGAAAAGGTCCCAGAAGAGCCGGCGCGCTTGGTAGCGGCCGAGGCACATCGGCGGGCCGGTGATTACGGGCGCGCGTTAGGCGAGTACCGAGCTTTGATGAAAGAGCAACCTTCGCTCCTCCCATCCGTCGTCAAAGGACTGCACGTTCTTTTGGCCGACCAGCCGGATAGCCAGGCCGCTCATCGTCTCCTGGGGGACGCGTATCTAAAGCAGGGGCTGTACCAGAAAGCCATGAGCGAATTTCGCTGGGTGCTGACCAAGTCCGACAGGCAGAAATAGACGATTGACCGAGATCGGAAGATAACACAATCTGGAGGCGCAATTGGAGAGAACTCTTGTGATCGTGAAACCCGACGGCGTGCAGCGTGGCCTGACGGGCGAGATTATTGACCGTCTGGAGAGGCGGGGCCTTAAGGTTGTGGCGATGAAGATGTTGCATATCGACGATGGCCTGGCCAAGCGCCATTATGGGATACACGAAGGTAAGCCTTTCTTTGAGAAACTGGTCTCCTACATAACCTCGAGCCCGGTGGTGGTGGCCGTGTTCGAAGGCAACCAGGCCGTTCGCGTAGTCCGGAATACGATGGGGGCGACCAATCCGGTGGACGCTGCACCCGGCACGGTGCGGGGTGATTTTTCTTTGGAGATCGGCCGGAATCTGGTGCACGGTTCAGACTCGTTGGAAAACGCCGAGAAGGAGATTGATCTGTTCTTCAGCGCGAACGAGGTTTTTAGCTATTCCCGCGACACGGACAGGTGGATATTTGAGTAGTGGCATGCTTCGTGCCCGTAGGTCGGGCGGTATCCTTTGCGGTCAAGTCGGGCGCGAAAAGTGAACTGATAGTGTCGCCAGGTTTTCTGACGGCGATACTCGTAGCCGTTGTTTTCCCCAGCGCGGCGCGGCTGGACTCAGCGGCTGTTGACGAAACAAGGCCGTGAACCCGGGAGGTGTTTTCTTGAGCGAGGAATCGAAACGATGCCTCGTCATTATTCCGACCTATAATGAGAGCGAGAATCTCCGGCCTCTGGTGACGGAGATTCTGCGGCAAGCGGAAGGCTTTCACGTTCTGGTGGTCGATGACAATTCCCCCGATGGCACAGGAGTGGTGGCCGAGGAGATGGCAAGCGAGCTACCCTCGGTCCACGTTATGCATCGTAGCGGGAAGCTTGGCCTGGGTACCGCTTACGTGGCGGGTTTCAAATACGCGCTCGACGGGGGCTACGAATACATCTTCGAGATGGACGCTGACTGGTCCCACGATCCGAAGTACCTTCCCAGGATGCTGGAGGCGGCCCAGAGAGGTGACGTAGCCATCGGCTCCAGGAACGTCAAGGGCGGTGGCG
>JAMDCE010000192.1:356-897 GCA_023489135.1 Chloroflexota bacterium | reverse complement strand
TCCTGGGGCTCCGAATTCACGATTGCACCGGCGGCTTCAAATGCTTCCGCCGCCGGGTGCTGGAGAGTATCGACCTCGGAAGCATACATTCCAACGGCTACGCCTTTCAGATAGAGATGAACTACCGGAGCCAACTGGCGGGCTTCCGCCTCACCGAGGTGCCAATCGTCTTCGTCGACCGGGTGAAAGGCCGGTCCAAGATGTCGAGGAAGATTTTCGCCGAAGCGATGTGGATGGTTTGGAAGCTCAGGTTGGGCAAACCACGGCTGGTGAGTGAGTATCGGAGCGATCCGCCGACGGGCCTGCGCCGGACGAAGGTGAGTTGATGGCGTCTGGCGTGCTGCGGCTAAAGTTTCTGCTGGCCGAGAAGCTGGTCAAGTTCTGCGTGGTTGGTGCTTCCGGGGTGGTGGTGAACTACGCCATCTTGTGGCTCTTGCACGACAGGTTCGGATTCAATCTTCTGATAGCCAGCCCGACCGCCGTAGAAGTATCAATCTTCAACAACTTCTTCTTCAACCACTACTGGACTTTTCGCGAACAC
>JAMDCE010000192.1:0-346 GCA_023489135.1 Chloroflexota bacterium | reverse complement strand
GTGTAGATGCACATCCTTTCCCGCCTGCTGAGGTTCAATCTGATCTCCCTCGGCGGGATGGCTCTCACCACCGGTATCCTGTATAGTTTGACCCATTACGCTGGAATGTACTACCTGGTGGCCAATTTCTTCGGAATTGCCGCCGGGACGATGTGGAACTTCACCCTGAACGTTCTCTGGACCTGGCGACTAAAGCACTCGCCTGGGACGTATAACTAGGGGTTAGGGGTAATGGGTTAGGGGCTAAGCAATCTCTCTAACCCTTAACCCCTAACCCCTAACCCCTGCCCCTGATCCGTGAGTGAAATTCGTTTTGAGGGGTGTTTTGGGGCAAAATCCAAACGTA
>JAMDCE010000079.1:2554-5017 GCA_023489135.1 Chloroflexota bacterium | reverse complement strand
CTGCGAATTGCCTGATTCAGTCGCGTGCCTGTGACAGTATCGTCACCACCAGGCTCGGTCCGCATCAGTGGCCAACCGCCACTCAGCGGTCGCACCCTATCGTTCGCTATGACGTTTGCATGCTACAATAGCACTCACTCGACCTCGCGTCAACAGTCAGGCAGGCAGCGAATAGGCAATCGCAGATAACTTGGTCGTATTAGAGGTGGCTAGTTGGGAGAATGCCTTGGCAAGGACTCGCGGCCGTGTGGGGCAAAACGTGAAGAGCCTGGCTCCACTGGGACCTCGCTGAGGCCAAATCTTGGCCTCAGCGCCCTGCCACGAGACGGCGGATGTCTGCTCCCGTTCGCCTTGCTATCAGCAGCGGTCGCTAGCTCTCCGCGCGCTACGCCCCGGCTTCGCGCTCCAACAGTTGGTGTTCGAGCATCGAGTTGAGGCCGAGCCTGAGCAGCGCCACGGTGCCCACGAGCGACGGCATCAGCCGATAGAAGGTTTCGACAATCGCCGATATTTGGGAGAGCTGCCCCTCGCTTACCCCGGCGGACCGCACGGAGGTGTCATCTACTCTCACCAGCCGCGGCAGGTCACTTACCCCTGCCAACGCGATGTCAGCAATGCCCTTCACGTCTTGACGATATTGGGCGGTGCGCACCTGTCCCTTCACGTCAGCCCACGCCATCGGCAGGTAATTCTGCCACGTGGCGAAAGCACGGTAGTCACTAGGCACAAATGGCACGCCCAGTGCCGTGCGGACCTCGCTGAGCACCAGCGAGGCCTTCGCGGGAAGTCTCGCCGAACTAGCTAGCTTCACCGCGGAGGGCAGCGCGAGTGAGATCGGTGCTCTGCGCTCGATTGGCATCCGTTTTGCACTGCCCACCTGCCCGGTTGCAAGCGACTCTCTCACGGCAGTACTGATGACAAGCAAACGGGGGTCGACGTGGAAGAAGAGCTCCACCGTACCGCGTAAATGATCGATCTCATACTTTGGCATACCAGCGGCGGCCAGCGCCGCCGTGTGATCCGGCACAAAGCAATGCTGCCGGGCACACGCCAACGCGTGTGCCCTGATACGATCCGCTAACCCTTCAAAGATGAGGGAGCCGAAAAGAGGCTTCACCTCCCACCACACCAACTCTAAGAACGGCGGAAACGCGGCGAAGGCACGGAAAAGGTCGCCAACCACTGGCACGCCCATCGTGCGTTTTATGTCACTATATATCTGACCAACACGCCCCTGGGACTCGTCCTCCTCAATGATGCGAATCTGTTCAGCCACCGCGCGTACCTCTCTATTTGGACGATCATTGCGCTGCCGAAGTAACGGTGGGGCAAGCGTGCGGCTCACCCCACCAGGACCCGGAAGGAGGTAGGATCGCTATCGGACCAATTGCAAGTGCCGTGCCAGCGGCCGCCAACGAACAACAGTTCGCTCCCTGCGTCGGCTAGCAGCACACCTCTTATGTAGGATGAATAGTTTAGGGGAATGATTGTGCTCAGGAGCGTCGCGTTATCAGCTCCAGCGCCCGCGCGATGTTCGCCTTAGCCTTTTCCGGGGGCTGAGTGCCCAGGCAGTCACCAATGTGCGTCTTAACGATGCGCAGAGCCACCTGATCCAGCGCGGCGCGCGCCGCAAGCACCTGCGTTAGCACGTCCTCACAGCCGCGAGCCTCTTCGACCATTTTCTGGAGTCCTTTGACCTGGCCTTCCACCTTGCGCAGCCGTCGCATGATTTCCTGATCCTCTTCCATCGAAACTCGCCTCCTCTGCCTGCTGCGCGCCAGCAACCGCACGCCCTTCTCTGCTTGCAATTATACCACGCCCCGGTACCCTATAGGTAGGGGACGATGAGAATTTGACCGTGCCCTCGTTGACTTTGCCAACCTCATCTGATAGCATCGGGTCAATCGGAAGGCCTTTCAGCTACATCCATGCCAATCGATTCTCAATGCCGGAGGAGTGCAATGCTGCCAGTTGGCGAGCGCCGCAAAAAACTTCCCCTCAAGTGGCCATACGCCAAAGCCGTCGAGACCGCCCGCGACAAGGCCTTGAACCGGCGCGATTTCGATCCAGCAGTGCTCGTGGTTTGGGGCCAGATGCAGGCTATGGGGCTCTTGGCGATGCTGAAGGCAGTAGAGAGCCAATTCGGCGCGCAAGGTCAGGAAGTCTGCCGCAAGGCGATCTCCAGCGTCGGTCACGACGTGGTAAACCAGATGCTCGACAACGTAGACCTCCCCAAGGACTTAAGCGACATCGAGATCGTCTCGCTCTTCTACACCTGGATCAACGAAGTGCCCTACGCTTCAGTTGAGGATCCTGCGATCGACAGCGCCGACGAGTGTCACTTCGAGATCATCTACTGTCCCCACGAGGATACCTACGGCAAGTTCGACTGCCGCATTCAACGCTACTTCGTCGAGGGCATGATCGAGGCGGCAAAAGAGCGGCTCGGGCACGACAAGTTCG
>JAMDCE010000079.1:0-2544 GCA_023489135.1 Chloroflexota bacterium | reverse complement strand
CATCCAGCAGGGCTACCCCACGTGTCGGTTCCACTGTGAGCGACGATCTGGGGAAGGGCCAAATCCGTGGACCGACTACAGCGACGCGCTACAGCAGAAGGCATTGTTGCGCGCGGCACAGGATCGGAAGTAGCCTAATAGGCCACGGGTCCTATTACCTTTGCCATATAGCGTTGGTATGCCTGTCGGCCGTGCTATCTCGATTGTGCACCGCGAACCATAACGTGCGGATTGGGGTGGCGGATGGGCTGGCGGCGGCTGACCACGATTGCGCTTGCCGTTTTGGCGCTGCGTATACCAGGCCCAATTGCTCATCGGCCAACTCGGAGCGCTAGCGCGACCACAAACCGCACAATAAGCTATGGCATGCTGGGTAGCGATTTCTCCGGCATCCAGGCCGCGGGCTTCAACTGGACGAAAATTCTGGCCAGTTGGCGCGACCTCGAACCCAGTCGGGGCAGCGCTCCAGCAGCGCCTTCAGCTCGCTCTCCAGCGCTTTCAACGACGCGCGCAGGCACGGCCTCTCCGTGCTCCGCGCACTGTTCCCGCGCGCAAAAAACGGCTGATCCGAACGCGCTAGTGGTTACCGGCGGCCTCTCCACCACCTGTGCGTTGGCACGACTATTGCCGCAACGCTCCATCGTGTTGGAATCTTGGCCCGGTTCGGAATGTGAGGCTCGCCATGGCCACCGACCCTCAAGACCTCAAGGCTGGCACCGACGCCAGCGCACGGCCCACTCGGAAAGAGCAACTCATCGAGGTCGCCGTCTTCCTCTTTCTTGTCCTACCGTCGATCACGCTTTCTCTCTTCGTGATCAAGCAAGGGGGGCTGACCTTCGTGGTAGTGGCCTTTTCGACCATTCTGCGGGACCTCGCTCTGGTCTGTTTGATCCTCTTCTTTCTCTGGCGCAACGGCGAGCCACTCGATCGCATCGGCTGGACCTTTCGAAACAGTTGGAGAGAAGCCGCTCTGGGCATCGCGCTGTTCGTGCCGCTCTTCTTCGTCGCGGCATTGCTCGAAAACGCCTTTCGCGCCGCCGGGCTCTCCGCACCATCGACGCCGCTTCCTTCGTTCTTGGCCGCTCGAGGCTACGCAGAGATTGTCCTCGCCTTTCTTCTGGTAGTCGTCGTTGCCGTGGCGGAGGAGACCATCTTTCGCGGATACCTCATACTTCGCTTCAAGGGCGTAGCGCGCAGCACCTCGGCGGCCATACTGCTTTCGGCGGTGATCTTTTCCCTGGGGCACGGCTACGAAGGGTCAGCCGGGTTAGCCACCGTTGGCGTCGTGGGGATAGTCCTTGCCCTCGTCTACGTTTGGCGGAAGAGCCTTGTCGCACCGGTCGTGATGCATTTCCTCCAGGACTTCATCAGCATCGTCCTGCTGGCCTTGCTCGGAATCAGATGATTTCGACGCATCGCCCCGAGCACCCCTGTGGCCACCCCACTTGCGAAGATCAACGCTAACTCGATATCAGACACAGCAACCGCCTCGACAGTTTATTCTCGCTCAGCGAAAATCACGACGCTCTCTGCTCGGCACCGCGGACGAGGGACATGCCCGCGGCAAGCAGGCAGATAATTATCGATGCCCGGAATGCCGCCCGTATGCCGTCCAAGAAGGCAAACATCAAAGGCGTGCCAAGACCACGAAGAGCTTCAACGAAGAGCTTCAGCATGGTGTCCTCCGGCAGGCTCCCCGCCGCCACGGCCAAGGCGAAGGCGAAGCTGGTCACCATGCCAGTGTTCCGGAACGTGGCTAGCGTAGCGGCCGCCACACCCAAACGAAGCTTGGGCGCCGCCCCCATCGCCGCGCTGGGCTTGGCGACCAGAACAACCCGCCGCCCAAGCCCATCCGCCGACGAGCTGCTCTAATTCGTGGAGCAGCATCAGTACTTGGCCTTGTTCCTCCTGCTCCTTCTCGAAGAGAGCGGCATACCTCTGCCTGTGCCCGGAGATGGGATCATGATGCTCGCCGGCTATCTTGTCGGGGTGGGGCATCTCAGTCTCCGCCCTGCCTTTGCCGCGCTCGAGGGTGGGACGCTCCTCGGCGCCTCGATCCTACGCTGGGTAGGGCGCCAAGGCGGCCGGCCCTTAATCCGCCGCTATGGTCGCCACTTTCACCTCGACGAGCGTCGCCTGGCGCTGGCCGAACGCTGGTTCTCGAAGCACGGCCCCTTGTCTATTGTTCTCGGGCGCCTGATTCCTGGTCTGCGCATGGTCACGTCTTTCGTCGCCGGCGTCTTCGATGTCCCCTACCCGGTTTTCCTGCCCTATGTGGCGCTCGGCTCCTCGCTGTATATCCTACTATTCACGGCGCTCGGGCTTGCTCTGGGCAAGGAGACGCCAAGCATAGTCCGGCTGTTCTGGCCTCATCCTCTCGTTTTCGCGCTGGTGGCGCTGGCGTTGCTCGCCGTTGCCGTCCTAGTTGTCTGGCTCCGCCGCAAAGCGCGCGACTTGTGGGGCTAGAATAGCTTCATACTACAACGAGGGACTGTGGTAGGGAGATTGCTGTAGTTTCGGTAGGAAGTTAGTGCAAATGGATGC
>JAMDCE010000410.1:786-5018 GCA_023489135.1 Chloroflexota bacterium | reverse complement strand
CAAGCGGAATATCAAGAGAGGCGTCAGCACCAAGGCTAACAGGGTGCCGATTTCCATCAGGAGTCCCGGATGGGCCATGTAACGATTATCGGCGAAAACGACGATATTCTGGCGCTCCATCTGCGCGCCAAGTCTGACGACAGTGAACGGATCAGCGGCATCGGGGAGCGTAGGCACGGTAGGCTCCGGGTCCGGTATCTGCAAAGCGTCCACCGATACGAAGGGAAGTACCAGGGTTGGGGCCCGGGCCACCAGCGGCAGGCTCTCGAAGCTAGGCGGCAGGAGATAATCGGAGCGGCTCTGTAAGGCCATTACAGCTAAGATCAGCGGCACCGTCGCGAGGGAGAGCACGACTCCCGCCAGGGGTAGCGCGCGAAGAAATACCGCCCGACGTCGCTCCATAATGAAATGCAGGAACACAAAAGAACCCACAGACATGGCCAGGAAGACGTAGTCGATGGGGTGAATCAAGGCGATGGCTAGGCCCGTGATGAAGGTTAGCGCCAGGTTGTGACGCTCGCCCCTCTTCATATAGCGAATCGTGAAGATCAGCGCCACTGGCAGCACCAGCGACATCAACATAAACTTGTCGGCGGTCATGCGCTGGAACAGCATCCACGGAGAATTGCCGTGTCGCTCGTACAGATTCATGAGGAAATAGATCACGTAGAAATTGGACGCAAAAAGCGCGAACGTGCGCGAACCCGATAGCTCCTTCATCAATCCGTACAGCGCCAGGCAAGTGAGCACGGCCAGGTACGACGAGAGGGACAGGTTACCTCCGAAGAAGCTGAGGAGGTCCAGGTTGGCCACTTTTGCGATGAATACTGGTAAGAGCATCCAGGCGTTGAACGCTGCACGTGGATTGACGGGGACACTGGGCCCGAACAACGCATCTTCAGTCACCAAACGCGGGGCTTCAAAGATGTCTCGCATCCAAGCGACCCCAGCGAGGACGTCACCATCGACCTTCCCGACGCCTGAAAGATAGAACACCACCACAAGAAGCCCCAGGAGAACGAGCAGCAGCAGCCGGTCAAGTATCGTCAGGGACGGGCCGTTCTCGTTCGACTCTGGCTGCCGACGAATGAGGCTAACGATGCCCAGACCGACGAATAGAGCTACGAAGACTAGGCCGAAGGCAGCCAGGGTACTGTGTATTGCCATCAGGGCAAAGGCAATGGGGGATGTCAGACCCAGGCTCAGCGCGAAGGCCACCGCCAGGTGCTCGACGAGATCCAGTTCCCCACGCCTCAGGATTAGATGGCTCAGTAGCAGACCGGGGCAGAGGAGCACCCCTCCGAAAGCTAGCACGCTCGCGAGCGGAGGGGGAACTGGCACGCCCATCGAGCGGGCCAACAGCACGAAAAGTGTTATTGCCGCCCAGCACAGTGGCAGGGCAACGCTCCATGTCAGGCCCAGCTTCGGCCGCCCGAACGATAAAGATAGCGCGCTGTAGGGCCGCGGAAGCCCAGCGGTTAGGCCCCTTATGAGCAGATCTGCCTTGCCCAATCCATCTCGAACAAGTAGTCTCATAGTACTCTCGAATAGACCGGACATAGCCAAGCTCCTCGGGAATGCTGACCGTCATTACCTGTGTACTTTGATATCGTCGTCCAGCCCTGGCCAGCAGAGACGCAGCACGCTTCGTCTCTACGGTCTCTGCCATACCGAAACATATCGTCAACCACGATGCTTCCGGACAATCTGCATTCTCCCCGTGTCACCCCGTTCACTCGTGAACGCTATCCAGCAGATCAGACAACGGTCCAAAGTGAAAATCGGCGAAAAGCCGCTCCAGCTTGTGGCGCAAGGTCCTGCGCCCGTGGTAGTGCGTGATGCGCTCCCTGGGGGTGACCCGGAAGCGAGGTTGCGCCAGGTCCAGCTCCCACGGATGTACGTAAAGAATTGCCGGTGACCCTTTGTTCTGTAGCCGCCGGATACCCCATCGTATGAACTGATACGGCCAGGCCCGCATGTAGAACCCCCCGGCAAACGGGAGGTTATGTCCGGCCAATCTAACGGTAGATACCGGAAACTCGATCAGCCCCTTACCCTCGCCAACACGGTGAGGTGCGGGTTGTGCCCCTGGATACCCGTACAGCATGTTGCGCGTGGGGAAGAAGCTACTATCGTAGCGAAAGCCGTGCTCGCGCAGCACGTCAAGCGCCCAGAGCGTATCGCGGTTGATGGAGAAATAGGGTGCCCGATGCCCCAGTGGCGCAACACCGGTGATATCGTACACAGCTTTGATGCCTCGATCGACTTCCCGGTCAAACTCGTCGGGCGCCAACCGATTGACAAAGCGATGTAGATAGCCGTGCACCGCGACTTCGTGGCCGCGGGCGTATACCTGTTCTACGAGAGCGGGATACTGCTCGGCCACGTAGCCCAGGACAAAGAAAGTCGCCGTTACTCGGCAAGATTCGAGCAGATCCAGCAACGAAGTTGTCGCCGACACAACTCGGCTTTCAAAAGAGGGCCAGGCCTGGACCATGGGATTTGTGCTGGTGAGCCCCTGAAACCAGTCCTCCAGGTCGACGGTGAACGCATTCGGGGGACGCGCCTGGCCTCCTGTCATTTCTTCACCCTCAGCCGACATACCCAAGACCCCGTAAGCGCTCGGCGATGACTTGCTCGTCTTCCTCTGTCAACTCCTCGCCGCCATTGCCAGCGGGGACAGGCCATCGGGCTGGCTCGTCCGTGGAGTGGGCGGGTTGAAAACCATCCTGGAGGATCTCCTGGAGCACGCGCCCATCGAAGTGATCGGGAACCGGTTCGCCCATAAGGGAGAGCACCGTTGGCGCCAGGTCGACGATCTGCGCGCCCTCGACCCGTAGATTGGCGCGTACGGCTCGTCCGTAGGCCATGAAGATACCATCCAGGCGGTGGGTTCCGGAGATGCCGCGTCCCATCGCCTCGAAGATTTTGTTGCTTCCGAATTCGTATTCGCCGAAGCCAAAGTACTCCAGGCGGCGAGGTATAAAGACAATATCGGGCGCTTTCTCCCATTGATCGCCGCTATAGATCTCTTCGCGCCGGTAGATTGTCTCCACCACGGCCTCGCCGGTCTGCGGGTCCCGCAACTTCGCAAGCTGGGCCATAATCTCGTCCCGCACCTGCTCGTATTCTGCGCCAGGCCGAACGCATCCCAACGGCTCCCGGCCCACGACGTTCAGGTTGATCTGGCCAATGTTACCCAGGGAGTAAGCCCGGGTGCGGGGCCAGTCCACGTCTTCAAACGATAGGAAGAGTGTCTGGAGCAATCCTTGTCCCTTTCCACGCACCACTTCTCTCTTGAGCGCCCCCAGGCCCAGTCGCATGAGCGTATCGTAGACTCCCATCGGCGAGAAGCCCAGACGGAACAGGGCTGCTTTCGCGCGAGTAAGCGGCTCTGACCGCAAGTGCATCAGTCCGGTCTGAATTAGCCAGTTGTTTACGTGGATGAACTTGTGGAAAGGCCCGAACCCATGATCGGACATGATAATCAGGGTCGTATCATCGTCGAGGCTTTGGACGATCTTCCTCAAGTACTTATCCACGAACCGGTAGTAATCCCTGATGGCACTCCCGTACTTTGTGTAGCGACTGGGATCGTGGAGGGGGTGTGCTTGATCCATGTGCTTCCACATCGCGTGGGAAACGGTGTCGGTTCCGTTGAAGACCACCATGGCGAAATCCCATTTCTCACGGCTGCGCAGGTAATCGAAAGCGCGCGCACGCAGGTTTCCGGACTTGAACAGGCGCTTGAGAAAGGCATCCACGCCGGCATCGGAGTAGGCCTGCCCCGGATCGGGATAGAGGACATAATCACCGATGGCCCGGAGCATCTCGTCGTAGAGGGAAGAAGGATAGGAAATGTTGACCTGAGTGCTGGGGGCCGGTAGGCCTGAGATCATCACCCCGTTGACACGCTCCGGCGGGTAAGTCATAGGGACATTCAGCACGCAGACCCGCCGGCCGGCCTGGCTCAACAACGAGTAGAGGGTCGGTACCTGGCAGCCAAGCGACGTCACGGGCGAAAACCGGTAGTCGTCCGGCTTGCGCGCGACCCAGTCATAGAGTCCGTGTTTGCCCGGGTTGGTGCCAGTGGCAAACGACGTCCAGGCGGGTGCGGTCATGGGTGGGATCGTACTGAGTAGCTTCCCGAAGGCGCCCTTCTGCATCAAGTGAGCCAGCGTGGGGAGAAAACCGTCGACTGCCCAGGGTGGTTTTCAACCCGCCCACTCCAC
>JAMDCE010000410.1:0-776 GCA_023489135.1 Chloroflexota bacterium | reverse complement strand
GTGAAGAAATGACAGGAGGCCAGGGTTCGATCAGGTCCAGCGTCGCGCCATCCAGTCCGACGACGAGCACCTTGCGGGGCCGAGCCTCCTCATTCGCGGACAGTTGATCGGCCGAAGCCGACAAGACCGCCGGGGATTGGATCGACTCCAGAGGGTTGACCTCACTCCGGTTGTCTGTTCCGGTAGCGCCCTGTGATACCTTCTCCTCCAATCCGTGCATCTGCCAATCGAGAAGGGAGATGGTTTGGGCCAAGTCCCGCACGTGATCGGCCAGGCTCGTGATGACCACGCTCTGTGATAGCGAGATGGCCAGGGCGAACAGGAGCCCCAACACCAGAATCAACGTCGGCGCGTACGAGACTTCGAACAGGGCCCCCAATAGCTTGACTGCCTCGGGCGATATCGAAAGGACGAAGATAACAACGCTCGTAAACAGCCACAGCAAGGCGTACTCTTCGCGCAACTTGCACTTGCGCACTAGCTGGATGGTGGCCAGCAATAATGACAGGCTAAGGAACAGAGCCAAGAGCCGGTGCTCAAGAGGCATCAATCAACTCCATATCCACCTTTGGTGTGTGCTTCACGGCCGCAAGCAATACGGCGATGGTAACCTTCAACGCGTAATAGATCGAGCGCCAGCCGTCGATGGAGCTGACCCCTGAGATTCGCTCGCGCATGTACACGGGCACCTCCTCGACGATCAGGCCCCCGCTGTGCAAGACGATACGGCATTCTATCTCAGGGTAATCCTGGGGCATGTAGGCGGCCAGCAGCTC
>JAMDCE010000598.1 GCA_023489135.1 Chloroflexota bacterium | reverse complement strand
CTCACTGGTGACTCTGTAGACTTCAGCCTCATCAACTCTTTTCTTGGCTAACTCCAGGATCTCTTCCATCGCAATTCTCCGAAGCCGTATTCGGGCTTCTACCTTCCTCCTACGACGCACTGGCGAATTCTGATGTGGCCGCTCCCCTCTGATACCGGCAAAGGAACCTGCCCATCCTTCCCACAACCCCCCGCCGACTGGTGAAAGATCATGTCGTCGCCAATCGCGTCGATATTGGCCAGTGTAACAAAGACATTGCCGGAGAGGGTGACGCCCTGTACCGGCTCGGCAATCTGGCCGTTTCTGATCATATAGGCCTCGTTGACCCCGAAGGTGAACATTTCCATAGCCGTCTCACCACCGGTGGCTCGCTTCACGTACACACCCTCTTTAACGTCGGCGATCATCTCTTCGAAACTACTCGTGCCAGGCGCGATGTAGGTGTTGGTCATCCGCACGATGGGTCGGAACCGGTAATTCAGAGCGCGAGCGTTGCCAGTCGGCCTCTCGCCCATTTCCGCTGCCGTTTCCCGAGAGTGCAGACGGCCGACGAGTATTCCCTGTTTGATCAGGTGAGTGTTAGTTGCAGGAGTCCCCTCGTCGTCATACTTGTAGGAGCCTCTCAAACCAGGCACGGCGGCGCCGTCCAGGATATTCAGATGATCGCCACCAAAGCGCTTGCCTAGCACCATAATCTCTCGAAGTCGCTCATTCTCGTAAACGTGATCGGCTTCAGAGAGGTGGCCAAAGGCTTCGTGTACAAACAGCCCCGCTACTTGAGGGTCCGCGATCACGGTGTATTCGCCCGCTTTGGCGTAAGGGGCCGAGAGCAGATCGATGGCGTGCTTGGTCGTCTCCCGAATCTCATCGTGGAGACCGGCGACGGCACCGTAGTCGTGATTGCTACCCTGACTCACAAAGGCTTGTTGTACGTTGCCATCTTTGCGAGCAATGGCCAGGATCAACGCACCAATATCCAACTTATCCTGCTCGATGTAAGTTCCCTGTGAGGTCGCCAGGTAGACCGTGCGGCGATTGTCGTTGTAGCGAACCACTGACGTCTGGATTTCGGGTCCTCCTGACCAGACGATCTCGTTATACTCGTCCAGCAATTTCTTCTTTTCAGCGGTCGGGACCGTCGTCGGATCCCTGGTGATCTGCGCTTTGACGACGTCTACGACAGGCTCGACCTCGGCCAGTTGGCTCTTCTTCTGGCCAGTTAGACGCGCTTCTCGAACCGCGAGCGCAACCCTCCTTCTCAGGTCGCTGAGGTCATTGAAGGATACAAACCCCCATCCTCCCTTAACCAGCGCCCGAACGTTGCCGCCCAGGGAAGTCCCACGGGCGATGTCTTCCAACTGCTTTCCCCGGTAGGTGATTCTGGTGCTCTCTCCGCGCTCAACGCGAATCTCTATGTAATCTGCTCGGTGCCCCTTGATCGCTTCGCTGAAGAGGTCCCGCATAGTTGTCTCCTTTGTGTCCTCTAGCTCTACCCCGACATTGCTGTGCGCTTGTCTGGTGCTGGAATCGACATTGCAGGCATTTCGCCCAAGAGCTCGTCTACTTTGCCGGGTGAATCAGATCACGTGACGACTAGATTGGCTCCAGGAAATGCCTTTTGAAGAGAGAGTATCGTCTCGGCCCCGAAGGTTGTGCCGGCCGATACCCAGAATTCCAGCCGCACTACCAGCTTACCATCGGTAAACCCTTCCAGAGTAGCGCGAGGCTCGGGGGCGGACAGCACCTGGGCGTGCTGTGAGAGAATCGCTTCCGCCTGGCCCTGGACTTTTTCCAGATCCTCCTGCGGCATCTCCATTCGCAGGGTCACTTGCTGGACTCCGTAGACGCTCTTGTTGGTCAGGATCTCGCTGAACATGATGGCGTTGGGTACGACCACCTGGAGGCCACTATCGGTTCTGAGGATGGTGGTTCTGAACTCGACGCTTTCGATAGACCCATCAATGTCTCTCACCCTGATCCTGTCGCCAATCCTGAACGGCCGTTCCAGCAAAAGGTAAGTTCCTGCGACGAAGTTCTTTAGCAAATCCTGTACCGAGAACGTCACAGCCAGGCCGATCACGCCCAGCGTGGCCACGACCGCTGTCAGGTTGATCCCAAAAACCTGTAGAACGGCGACCGCGGCCAGGAAGAAGACGGAAGCGTACACAATATTACCCAGCAAAGTGGCCAGGTCGCGATCGGCCCGAGCCTTCACCATCGTCTTCTGAATGGCTCTCCGGCCCAGGCGGGCGATCACCAGGGCCACGATCAGGATTATGATGGCCTTGATGATGCTGCCGACCAATTCCGGTAGGTTCTGGATACCGATTAAGTTCCCAATATCGACGCCGATTAGTTGTTGCATGGCTCTAGTCAGATTATTTCGCTCATTATACCATTCAGCAAGGGCCTTTGGATTTCACTCCACGGCGCAGCGAAGGTGTCCAACCTATGGAAAGTCCCCAACCTGCGATCAAGCTGGGGACGGATGTCCGGCGAGAAGGGCCCGCTCACTTCTTCTTGGGGGCGGGTCTTCCAGTCTCTGGTTTCTTTGAGGGCGTTAACTTCCCGATTTTGGCTTCTTTTGTGGGGGTAATTTCCTTTTTCCGCGAATCAGCCTTGGTCGAGGGCTCCTTGCCCGTCCCGATCTCAACACTTCTCGCGGTTCCCGAGAAGAGGCTGGCCGGAATCGCCGTTTGAGGGTCGCACTGACCATCAATACAGGCTATGGAGGCGACCCTATCGCCCTCCCTCATGTTCATCAGGCTGACCCCTCGTGTGTTCCGGCCCTGGCGGGAGATGGAGTCGGCCATCAGGCGAATCACTAATCCGTGCTCGGAGATAATCATCAAATCGTCCGTGGCCTTGACTAAGCGTGCCGCCGCGACGATGCCCATACCCTTGACCAGATTGATCGCGATTACCCCACCGCCGGCTCGACCCTGCACCGGGTAGTCTTTGATAGATGTCCGCTTGCCGAACCCTGCCGAAGTGATTACCAGAAGGTCGGCATCTGGACTTGTCACGTCCATTGCGACGATGGCATCTTTGTTCCTGAGCTTGATGCCGTTCACACCCGTTGTGGCCCGACCCATGGGACGCACCTGATCCTCAGAGAACCGGATACCCTGTCCCTGCTCGGTTACCATGATGATGTCTTCCTTGCCGTTGGTCAGGCGTACGCCGGCGACCTGATCACCCTCCTCCAGCAGCATCGCGATGATGCCACTGGAGCGCACTGAAGCGTAGTCCTCCAGGGCCGTCCGCTTGATTCGCCCCTGTCTGGTGGCCATCACCAGGAACTCGGCCTTAGTGAAATCGTCGACGGCGATGGCCTTCGTCACCAATTCATTTTGATCGATGGAGATCAAGTTGATGAGCGGCAAGCCTTTAGCGGTGCGGCTAGCGTCAGGCACCTGATGGGCCTTCAACTGAAAAACCCTGCCTTTATTGGTGAAGAAGAGAATATTGTCGTGAGTGTTGCAGGCCAGGAGGTGCTGGACGGCATCGGTTTCGCGGGTGACCATACCCGTTATCCCGCGCCCGCCACGGCGCTGCGGTTTGTAAGTATCCCGGGGGAGCCTTTTGATGTATCCTCGATTGGTGATGCTCACCAGCACGTCGTGGTCGGGAATGAGGTCGGCCTCGCTGAGTTCACCGGCTTCCTCGGTAATATGCGTCCGGCGAACGTCGCCATACTTCTGCTTGAGATCCTTCAGATCGTCTTTAATCAGATAGAGGATCTTTTGAGGGTTGGCCAGCAAGTCCTCCAAAAAGGCGATCTGTTTGATAACTTCAGCGTATTCATTCTCGATCTTCTGGCGCTCCAGAGCGGCAAGACGTCGCAACTGCATCTCCAGAATCGCTTGGGCCTGCGCCTCGGAGAGTCTGAAATCCTTCATCAGGTTCTGGCGGGCGGTCTCCACGGTGCGCGAGGCTCGGATGGTGGCAATCACCTTGTCCAGGTTGTCCAAAGCGATCTTCAAGCCCTCCAAGATATGGGCTCTCTGGCGCGCTTTCTCCAACTCATAGCGGCTGCGGCGAGCGATGACTTCATGACGGTAATCGACGTAGTGTTGGAGGAGTCGCCTGAGCGTGAGCACGCGCGGCTGAACTCCGTCCACCAGAGCCAGCATGTTCACCCCGAAGGTAGTCTGCATCTGAGTGTATTTAAAAAGCTGGTTGAGGACCTTGGTCGGGCGCCCGTCGCGCTTGAGTTCTATAACCACCCGCATTCCCGTGCGGTCCGATTCATCACGCAGGTCGGAGATGCCGTCGATCCGGCCGTCCTTGACCAGCGAGGCGATCTTCTCCACGAGGCTGGCCTTGTTGACCTGGTACGGAAGCTCCGAGACCACGATGTTGAACCGGCTGCCCTTGCCTTCCTCGATGTGGGCCTTGGCCCGGATGGTCACCAGCCCTTTGCCCGTGCTGTAGGCGGACTTGATGCCGTCGAGACCGAGGATAATTCCACCGGTGGGGAAATCCGGCCCGGTGATGATTTCGCCGAGCTCGTCGGGCGTGGCCTCCGGATTGTCGATGAGGTGCATTATCCCGTCGCAGACCTCATTCAGATTATGGGGAGGGATGTTTGTCGCCATTCCCACGGCGATGCCGGAGGCACCATTCAGGAGTAGGTTAGGGAAGCGCCCGGGTAGAACCGATGGTTCTTGGAGAGAGGCATCGAAATTGGGAATGAAATCGACCGTATCCTTGTCGATATCGACCAGCAGTTCCTCGGCGATGGCGGACATCCGCGCCTCGGTGTATCGCATGGCCGCGGGGCTGTCACCATCCACCGACCCGAAGTTGCCCTGACCGTCCACCAGAAGGTAGCGCATCGAGAAATCTTGGGCGAGCCGCACCATGGTGTCGTAGACCGCGGTGTCACCGTGGGGGTGATACTTGCCAAGGACCTCTCCGACGATACGAGCGCTCTTTTTGTAGGGGGAATTGTAGTGCAATGACAGGTCGTTCATCGCGTAGAGGATGCGGCGATGGACCGGCTTCAGGCCGTCGCGGACATCCGGCAAGGCCCGAGATA
>JAMDCE010000715.1:4637-5081 GCA_023489135.1 Chloroflexota bacterium | reverse complement strand
GGGCGGAACAGATGGCCGCAATGCAGTGGAACGAGTGGCCGCAATGGAGCGGAACGAGTGGAACCCTTCAATCGGAATCAGTGGCCGGAATCAGTGGAATACACACCATCTTCTCGTAGTAGCGGATCATGCCGATTCCGAGCCCGGTTAGCCTCGCGACCTCGCTGATCCGCATGGCTCGACGTTCTGCCAAATTCGTGCACCTCTTGGCGCACGACGATACACCTCCAAGCGCTTGTAGATGCAAGCATTTGTAGGTGCCTAATGTAAATTGGCTGCTGATCAGGCAGATTTCCACTCTGGCGGGCATGGTTCGGCAGTGGATTCAGAGGTTACTGATTCTAACGGCCACCCTTACTACCGGGCAGCGGGAAACGTATGCCGAAGTAAGACTGACAATCGAAGTAGATAATAGGTGTGGGCAAGCTAGTTCCTGTCTCACCG
>JAMDCE010000715.1:0-4627 GCA_023489135.1 Chloroflexota bacterium | reverse complement strand
GGGGGGAGGAGGGATGATCACGCGCTTGCAATCCTCGGGAAAATATGCTAATCTGCTAATAAGCGTATCACCCTAGGGGGACGTTATCCGATGACATTCGGGCGATATATAACTGATGAACGCAAGAAAGCAGGGTTAAGTCAGAAGGATCTAGCTGCCCTTATTCAGAAGGAAGATGGTACGGCGATCTCTCCCCAGTACCTGAACGATATCGAGCATGATCGCCGTGGACCTCCGCCCAGTTATATTATCGACCAATTGGCCACTGCGCTGAAAGTACCTCGCGAGTATCTTTATTTCTTGGCCGGTCAATTACCCGCCGATCTCCGTGAGAGTGGCAATGCGACAGAGCCGGAGAAGGTACGAGAAGCCTTCCGTGCCTTCAGAAGAGAACTAAGGCGTAACAACGATGCGGTGGACAGCTGACAAGACCGGGCGGTTCCCAAGCCGCCCGTATTACACTCAACAAGAGCTCGACAATGAGGCAGAGCGGATGGTGGAATCCTTCCTTCTGTCTCATAATGGCCACGTCAATTACCCTCTCACCACCAATGACATCTTCATTTTATTGGAGAGCAAAGTAGACGACTTGGACGTCTACGCCGACCTATCTGCCGAAGGTAATGATGTCGAGGGTCTCACCGACTTCTTCGTCGATGGCACCGTCGGAGTTCGCGTTGCTCGCCATCTATCGGAGGACCCTCGGAGAGAGAATCGTTATCGCACCACCCTCAGCCATGAGCTCGGGCACGTGAGATTTCACCGCGATGCCTACAATCGAGCCACCCAACAGATGGCCCTGTCTGACGACTTAGTCCTCAAGCAATCTACTCGCTGCAAACGTGACACTATGCTGAACGCATCGCAAGTCGATTGGCTGGAGTGGCAAGCTGGCTACGCGTCCGGATCCATCCTCATGCCGATAACGCTGCTTCGGAAGGTGGTGACCGAGTTTCGCGAGCAGGCCAATCTGTTCGTGCCCATCTTCGTCGGTTCCGCCGCTGGGGAAGATCTCATTGGGAAAGTCCAGACGGCCTTTCAGGTTTCGGCAGATGCTGCTCGTGTGCGATTGCTCCAAATTAAGTATCTGAGCGAGTCCGTCCCCTCGCCGTCATTATTCGACCTTCTAAGCCCTTGATCTTTTTTTTATTTTGTGATACGCTAATTAGCGGATTAGCTGTTATACGTAGAAGAGCAGAGAATCTGAATACTAGGAAGGAGAACGAAATGCCCTCAGAGCACAAAAAGGTTACCATTCTCATCAACCAGGACCCCTTTCATCTGGATGTATCTACTACATCCGCCAAGGAACTCAGAGAGCTGGCAAAGAAACCCAGCGACTATGAGGTTTGGCAAGTCGTCAAAGAGCCAGATGCCGAAGGGCAACTTCCGGTTGATGACATCCAGATCACGGCTGACGTCGAGATCAAGAGCGGCGACCGATTTAGGGTAGTGCCGCCCGGCACTTTTGGCAACGTCTCCGCCATCCCCAAACAACTCTTGGAAGAGGTCGAGAATCTCCGTCAGGCGGGACATGACCTGAAGGTAACAGAGGCTGACGGCCTCTGTTACCTGATCTTCGATGGTTATCCTCTGCCAAAGGGGTACAACAAGTCAGCGACCAGATTGCTTTTGAAAGTGCCACTGTCCTATCCCAACGGGAGCATAGACATGTTCTGGGTCGACCCTGATCTACGCCTCGCCTCCGGGGGAAGCCAGAGCAACACTTCCGAGGAAATGATCCTCGGAGAGAAGTGGCTCAGATTCTCATGGCATCCTCAGAACTGGAACCCTGGGACCGACAATCTGAAAACGTTCCTTGAGTTCGTAAACAGGAGGTTGCAACAGCTGCGGTGAATGAAGAATACTCAATTCGAATCACTGAAGAAGATTTCGAACGCGCCCGTTCTCTCGTCATGGCCGATTTGCCCAAAGAAGGAGCCGCATTCTTGCTGGCGGGACGGCGAAGGGGAAATGATGGTGAGGCGCTTATCGTTCGTCGTGTCGTAGAGATTCCCCGCTCAGAGTACCGGGTCCAGGAAGACTACCATCTTGAAATCTCAACAAGGGCGATAAATGGCCTGGTCGCTCTGTGCGAGAAAAACAGGCTTGGGGCTATCCTTTGTCATAGTCATCCAACGATTTCTCCATATTCCAGCTCGGATGATTTCGGTGAGAAGAGGATCGCCGAAACCCTCTGGCAGTTCTTGCCGGATGTACCAGGGGGGAGCTTGCTAATATCGCCAGAAGGAATCCAAGGCCGACGATGGCAGCAAAATGGAACCAACACACCAGTTTCCTCATTGACAACCGTGGGTCGGTGCCTCACGGTGACCGGACTTAACGGGGGGTCGCCAAACATTTCCTTCGAAGGAATCGACATGTACAGTCGCCAAATCCAGGCATTCGGTATGGGTGGGCAAAGGCGAATAGCCAGCACTAAGGTCGGCGTCGTTGGCCTGGGTGGTACGGGCTCGGCCACCGCTGAGCAACTCATTCGGCTTGGCGTCAAGAACCTTGTTCTTATCGATAAGGATGTTTTCGAGCCCTCAAACCTCAACAGGGTCTACGGGAGTGTCTACGCCGATGCCTATCCTCGCCATCATTGGTGGCTTCCTTGGAGGAAAAGGAAGATACCGAAAGTTGAGCTCGCTTTCAATCACTTGAAGCGAATCAATCCGGACGCGATGATCAACACAATTCAGGACAGTGTCGTGAGAAACAGCGCCTGCTCTGCCTTGCTCGATAGGGATGTTATTTTCTGCTGCACTGACGACAATTGGGGAAGATCTGTTATCAACCAGGTCGCCTACCAATTCTTAATCCCGGTTATCAACATGGGTATGCGTATCGACTCCAAGGATGAGAAGATAGCAGGTGCCGCGGGCTCTGTTCACGTGCTTCGGCCTGGTAAGCCCTGTCTGTGGTGCTACGAGTTTCTGAGGGCAGACAGAATAAGGGCCGAGAGCTTGCCGTCCACTGAGCGCGACAGCTTGTTGAGAGAAGGCTATGTCGAAAACGTCGATACGCCTGCCCCGTCCGTAGTTCCTTTGACAACCACGGTCGCCGGTCTTGCCGTTACACAGTTCCTGCAGCTCGTTACAGATTTCATGGGACCTGGCGGCGATGTATCTTGCCTTCAATACTTCATGATGGAAGGCATCGTCAGAAGAGGAACCAGGGGCACGAACACGGGTTGTATCTGCCAAGCAGTGAAGGGCTATGGGGATTTGAAAGCATTGCCGGTGACTTAAGCGTGGGTTCACCGTTGGAGCGAGCCCGATTGAAGCGACTCGATGTTGCATCAACGGACGACATCCTGCAGTTCAGGCATTTCGTCCATCTTGTAAACATTGACCCAGCCAAGAATCGCTTTCGTTTTTACATCCTTCTGTGGCAGCCAGATCTGTGGGGGCACCTCTCTTTAGTTCGGCGCTGGGGGCGGATTGGGACGCAGGGCAGAACGGCAGACATTCCCTATTCGGACCGGCTTAGTGCACAGGGGAGTGTGAGAAAGGTGATCAGACGCCGTCTGCAGCATGGATACCAGATACTAGCCTGGCGCTGATGACTGAGCCCGTAGCAGTCAGAGAAGTTATATGATGTGTTGCAAATCGTCCCTAGGGAGGCTACTCAAGATGTCTGGTCGACGTGAACCCATACTTCTTCTGGATATTCGTGATGCAGTTAGAATAGCCGGTCTGCTCAGCCGTAACCATACGCTGAATTATCTCACACGTCCCAGAGGCACGAAGAGCCTACTCTACCAGTTCTCTTCTGTGAACATGGAAACCCAACTTCGGAGCGCTGGGCATTTTTAGCTTGGCGTCGGTTGGGTCGCGTCATTGACAAAAGGATAGCGGACGAGTAGAATGCGACCGACCGCAGGGCCGTACCCAGCCTGCAGTCATAGCCTCAGGAAGAAACACCGCGTGTCAATGATCGTTAGGTCACGTGCCCCTACCTCGATGAGCCCGCTACGTTCGGGAGGCTGACTTCGGGAAGCAAGTCCTTCTGAGCGGGAAGCTGAGGAGTACATTTCATGGATGTCTTTGCGCTGAGGGATCGCGTTGTGGGCGAATACGCACGGTACGTTCAAAGCTTCGTCCGCATCCGTGACCAGAGACTTCGTGAATTCGTTGATCAGCAGATGGCATCCGGTGTTCTGTGGCCGGACCCGCTGATCCAGCTAAACCCGGCCTACGCCCCCGGCGGCTCCGTGGATGACCTCGTTCGTGCTGGCCTGCTTCACTCGGAGTGCTCGCGTATTTTCCGGCGAAACAAAGACGAGGCTGGTTTGGGCGAGCCGCTGCACCTGTATCGCCACCAGCGCGACGCCATCGAGACAGCCAGGACCGGTAAGTCGTATGTCCTGACGACCGGGACCGGGTCTGGTAAGAGCCTCGCCTACCTAATTCCCATCATCGACCACGTGCTCCGCAAGTCGGCCCATGACCGCGACGGGCACATCTCCGCTATCGTCGTCTATCCGATGAATGCTCTTTGCAACAGTCAGATGGAGGAACTACGAAAGTTCCTTGAGCAGGGTTACGGCAAGGGCAAGGAGCCGGTCAGCTTCGCGAGATACACTGGGCAGGAATCGGCGTTGGAGCGTGAATCGCTGTCT
>JAMDCE010000239.1 GCA_023489135.1 Chloroflexota bacterium | reverse complement strand
AGCAGCAGCATACCAGCTAGTAGGAAAAGCGGGCCTATGCGTGTCGGCGGTATCGGAACGCTCCGTCGCCGCAACCATCTCTGAAGAAGGACAAGTAACTCACTCCCCACGTGTGGCATCACCTATCTGTCCAGACTATTTTCGTCTTTTGCCACGCGCATCATATTTCACGATGCAACAGGGATTAAGGGCTGGATAGCCTGTATCTGGCAATTGAATGAACCGTGTTTAGGTGTCCTTTAGTCCTGCTCGAGGAAGTACCTGTGGCCTTGAAAGGGGAATCTTCTGTGGCCCTAGCTGCGCTCGCGAGCTCGGCGCAGGGCTGCTAGCTGGCTTTCCATGAACTCGTGGCCTTCCTGGATTTTCGACTGTAGGGTGTCCATCATTATTGGGCTGCCAGATGAGCTGTCGTCGGTCTGTCTCTGGCGCTGGGCAAGTCCCAAGAGGGCGGAGAATGGTGCGCTCTTGGAGACGTCCTCCGCGCGGCCACGCAGCTCCTCTATCGCCTCCTGGTCAGTTACTTCCGTCAACAGCGACAATTGCGTTTGACTGGCGCCCACTACCAGCATCTTGCGACCCACCTCCAACACGTACACGCTTCGATTCGGTGCCAGATTCAAGGTTCCGATCAACGATACTGGACGCTTGTTCGCTTCTGGTGTCTGACCGTGGTAGACGTACCGGCGCAGCATCTTGACTGCCAGAAATATCAGCACTAGCACAAACGCTAGCTTAACGGCCATCCCAGCCAGCAGTCCCAGCCAGTCAGATGATGGCCCGCCCTCTTCTACACCGCTGAACTCACCGTAGTCTTTTATTGGGGTCAGTTCAGGCTGCGTCGTCGCGGCATCTTGCGTGATGGCGGCGGCGCTAGGCTTTGGCGAAGCGCTGGTCGAGCCCTGCCTTGGAGAGCTATAAGTCAGAGCGATGCCTACCACCATTGCCAGCAACGCGATTGAGCCAATCACTATCCAGTTGCGACGCAGGTCTGTCATTTCCCCGTCCTCGCCGATCTATCCTAGCGACGTGACACGTTTTGCCGGCGCCACGGTCTCCGTCACTCGCACCCCAAACTTCTCGTCGACCACGACAACCTCGCCCTTGGCAATCGGGGTGCCATTAAGGTAGACTTCCACCGGTTCTCCTGCCAGTTTGTCCAACGCGATCACTGACCCCGGTCCAAGTGCGAGGATGTCCTTAATCGGCATCACGGTACGACCCAACTCCACGTTTACGTTCAGCACCACGTCAAGCAGCAAATCGATGCTCGAGCTACCGTTTTGTTCGCTTGGCACCAATGGCATAAACTCGGCTGGGTGTACCTCGGTGTCGCCTTCCCCCTCGGCGCCGAACAATTCCTCTTCTTTGGAGATTGGCTTGCTCACGACTTACTCACCTCCTACTGCCGAGTCAACCACGTCGCTAATTTTGGCGACGTTATCTTCCTGCACCACTCGGGATACGGCCACTCCGACCCTACGACCCATTCGCCCGGGTCGTGACCAGAACTTGCGTTTACCTCCGACCAGCACTTCTACTTCCTGATCGCTATCCACGCCGAGCCGGATCACGTCGCCTACTCTCAGCGCCAGCAGTTCACGCACAGAGACCGCGGTGGTACCCAAGTTCACGGTCACCGGTACGTCCACTTTGTCTAGCTGGCGCCTGATGTCGTCTCCCGCGGCCACAACATTCCTGTCCCTTCGTGCGCTCAGTAGCCAGATCTGGGCGCTTAACTTGCCCACGATCGGCTCCAGCAGCGTATAAGGGATGAACATGCTTATCGTGCTGGACACGTCACCCATCCTAAGCTCGAAGAGCAGCAAAATTCCGATGTCACCCGGTAAGGCCACCTGCACTAAGAGTGGGTTGAAGACCATTTCCTCGATCTTCATGTTCACCGGAGTCATTTGCAGCCACGTCTCTCGCAAAGATGAGAGCAGGGTTTTTCCTACTGCCTGAAGCAATACCAGATCGATGTCCGTGATCTCACGGCCCCTCTGAATGATCTGCCCTTTGCCTCCCATCAGCCGGTCGCTCAACGCAAAGGCCAGCCCAAGATTGACCTCGATGATCATTCGTCCTGGCAGGGGCTCCGCGCTGACAATATTCACGACCGTAGGGTTGGATAGCTGCGGAATGTATTCACCGTAGGCAACCTGTTCTATTGACGAGAGTCGAACTTGAAGGCTTGTGCGCAAGTATGAGGATAGCGAAGAGGCGGTCGTCCGCGCAAACGACTCATGAATTGTCTGCAGTGCCCGCAAGTGTTCTTTCGAGAACTTGTCTGGTCGGCGAAAGTCGTATGGCCTGACGTCCTTCTCGGGCTGGGGCGTCGGGCCGGTTTCCTGCGTCTCGGTGCCCTCCAGGCCAAGCGAGCCAAGAAGGGAGTCAATTTCCCGCTGGGAGAGGATTTTCTTTGCCTCCATCTCCGATTTGTCTCCTCTTCCCTCGACGCCTTACTGTACGACAAGCTGCGTGAAATACACGTTGACCAGCTTGCTTTCACCCGAGACCGCTGCTAGCTTTTCCTTGAGCTCTTCGCGCAGCTTCTCTTTTCCCTCCGAGCCAGAGAACGTCGCAGACGTCGTCCCTGCCAGTGTGCTTGTGACCGTATCGTCGATCATTGGGCGCCTGCTCGCCATCTCTTTCACGAATTCGTCTTGTCGCTTCTTATACGCTTCGCCCTTGAGCGCCTTAACGCCCGGCAAATCGTATTCGAGCACTATTTGGATCTTGAGATAGTGCATTCCGCCCGGGTCAGCCAGGTTGACGATCCGCTCCGCCAATTGATACATCATGCCTGGTTCCGAACCGCTCTCTTTTGTGCGTGCCGCCTCGCTGTGCGCTGTTACCGCTGTCTGCTCGGCGCTCGGCATCGCCGCCGTCTCGGCAGTCGACCTGAACATTGGCAGGGTGAGGTAGGCGCCTGCGCCTCCGCCGGCCAGCACCAGTACGGCCACGACGATGATAACGATTTTTTTTCCTAGCAACGCCTTCACCGGCATCCCCCCAATGTTCGTGCAACCGGCCTCACTCGTTTCCCGCCTGACCTGCCAAGTTGCCACGCTGGTCGCGCGCTGATTCGCTCCTTGGGCGACCGCTCACTCACTTCGGCGCCTCCTCAGGTGGATTCAAGTTCAAGATGACAATCATCACCCGCCTATTCAGCGCCCGACTTTCCCTGCTGTAATTGTCCGCTATTGGTCGATATTCACCATAGCCCTGCGCGGATAGCCGCTGTGGCGCTATGCGTCCCACCTCCACGATGTACCTGGTTACTACCGTTGCGCGCGCGACAGATAGTTCCCAGTTCGTCGGATAGAGGTCACTCTCCACCGGAATATTATCTGTGTGGCCCTCTACCCTTACCTCATTCGGCACGCTCCGCAGCCAGTCCGCCACGGCATCCAATATCTTGGTTGATTCCGGCGCTAGGTCTGCCCTACCTGAATCGAACAGCAAGCTCGCCGACAGACTTAAGGCGACTCCGTCCTTTTCCTGCACTAGGTCAACTCTTCCTGGTATGTCCATTCCTTCGGCCAGCTTGACTATCTGAGCTCTCAGGCCAATGACGTCTTCCAAGAGGGAGTTGCCGCCCTCTGGCCCGAGCTCGCCCCCCAGCGTCGTTTGATCCGAGCCCTGCAAGACAACGGTGTTGAATGCCTTCGATAGCGATGCGCTGATCCTAGCGAACTTGCGCTCGTCTGCTTTGGATATCGAGTACATTACCACGAAGAACACTAACAGCAGCGTGATCAGGTCCGCGTATGTCAGGAGCCAACGCTCGTTGTTCGCGTGGCCTTCTTCGGCATGCGCTTTTCTCGACAAACGGCATCACCTGCCCAATGTCATTATGTCTACTGGCTACCGGCCGTGGCCATTGCCTCGTCGCCCGTCCGCCCTTCCTGCCCGCTGGTAGCCGTCTTGCTATCCTTGCCATCCCGCTGAGCCCCTGATAGAAAGGCTTCCAACTTCTCGCGCACGATCCTGGGGTTATCACCCGCTTGCACAGCCAGGATACCTTCCCTGGCTACTTCTCGAAGCCACACTTCTGCCTTGCTCAGCGCCTTCAGCTTGGAGGCGAGTGGTAACCACAGCAGGTTTGCCGAGGCCACACCATAGAATGTCGCGATGAACGCTACGGCTATCGCTTCGCCGAGGTGAGAGGGATCGTCTAGGTTACTCAGCACGTTCACCAGTCCCATTACCGTTCCGATAATGCCCATTGTTGGAGCAAAGCCTCCCATGGCCTCCAACATGCCGTAACCCTTCTGATGCCTTTGCTCCATCGCGTCAATATCCACATCCTGAACGGCGCGCACTACTTCCGGATCGATGCCGTCCACCACGAGCAGCATGCCCTTCCGTATGAAGGGGTCTTTGATCCCACCCGCCTCCGTTTCCAATGACAGCAGACCCTCCCGACGTGCGCGTTCGGCGAGGCCCACGAAGAGCCCGACCACCTCCGATGGCGCGATTCCCGGCCCCTTCTCCATAATTGCCTTGAGAATCAGCGACGGCAATTGGGTTACCGTGCCCAACTGATTGCTGATCATCGTGGCACCAAGCGTTCCTCCGAATACAATCAGCGCGGCTGAGGGGCTAGAGAACTTGGCAAGATCGCCACCTTCCATGAAGAGACTGGCCACCACCGCGCCCAAGCCCAGTACTAAGCCGATGATCGTCGCAAGTCCCACTTTACCTCACCATCCCAAGCGCGCCATGCCCTGCGCCACGTCGACTACCGTTGCTCTGCCGTTAAATTGTGCGCGATGCTTCGTCTATAATCGATTACGCGCGCGACCACTTCTTCTGCCGGCTCGCGCACGATGAGCTTCTTACCGTTCGTTAACGACACGACCGTATCTGGCGTATGCTCAATGCTTTCTATCAGTTCCGCGTTGATGAAGAACTCGGTGCCGTCGAATCGCGATAGCCGTATCACCAGCTCCCTCCGGTCCGAAGGCACAGGTTTCTCTGTGCCATGCGTGGCTTAGACTAGTTTTGGTGCGAAATGCCCCGGTCCGTAGCGCGGTGGCCTGTGCCCCCCCGCCGTCCCAAGGCCTTGCTCAACGTATTTCGCACCA
>JAMDCE010000514.1 GCA_023489135.1 Chloroflexota bacterium | reverse complement strand
CCGCTAAACTCGAAAACGCCGCCCCACGCGTGAGCCATTCCAGTTCGTGGATTGCCAGGCACTTGACGCCCAGCGGCTTCGCCCCGCAGCTGCAGTACGGTCTCACAGAATTTCATCATGCCGGCTGCCGCTATCGGATTGCCAACGCCAAGCAGCCCACCGGACGGATTAATCGGCTGGCGGCCGCCGATCCAGGAACTTCCCTCTACGGCCAGCTTCCATCCTTCCCCTGGATTGGCCAGGCCGAGTCCTTCGGCGTGTTGGCATTCTTTGTATGTGAATGGGTCGTAGATTTCAGCTACATCAATTTCCTTGCGAGGATTCTTGATGCCAGCCATATCGTAGGCCTGCTTCGCTGAACGCTCAAGATAGCCCGTCCTCGTTACGCCGTAGGTCTCCCAGAAGAACGAGTCCTGGTTCCACCCTATACCGTCGATGGTGACCACCTTGTCGGTCAGCTCTCGAGCCTTTTCTATAGTCGTGAAGATGGCTGCTGCTGCGCCGTCAGAGGTTGGGCTGACGTCCATTCTGTTCACAGGCCACGTCAGCACCTCCGAGTTGAGCACATCTTCCACCGTGATGCGAGCGGGCAGATGTGCATTTGGGTTTGCCATAGCATTGCCCTTATTCTTGACAGCTACGAGCGCCATAGCCTCTTTTGTGGCCCCACTCTCATGCATGTATCGGCTCATCTCAAGAGAGGCCATGCGTATGACATTGGTCCCAATTTGGCGATGATAGACCTCATCCCAGTTGGCAATGAATACTCCTTGAGCGTGAGGCCGCGGCGGGCTCATCTTCTCTTCGCAAACTACTAAAACGGTGTCGAACAAGCCTGATGCAACGTGCCAGTAACCAACAATCGGAGTGACTACTCCTGTCGCGCCGCCCGTTGTATTACGAAGGAATGGTTTGTTCCATGCGCCAGCGGCTTCGACGACGTTCTCGCCGTTCATATGCATGCCATCGAACGCATCCGGACCTGTGCCAAAGACTACTGCGTCTATATCGTCCCTTGTAAGGCGTGCGTGGCGCAGCGCCCTGTCGGATGCTTCGAAGACCATCTCCTCCGTCGTTTCCTCTTTGCGCAATCGGAAGGTAGTCTGCCCAACGCCTACTACCGCTACTTTTCTCATCTGGTGAAACCTCCTGGTTATGAAGAGACTAACCTAGATGCCAACTACGACGACTCCACCGCTACGGCTCGGCAGCCCAGTCCAAGCGGCAACCATACCGCGCTTGGCATTCTCGACCTGGCGCCCCGAGGCCTCGTTTCTCAACTGTAGTATTGCTTCTGTCAATAGGAGCAGGCCAGCCGGGGCTTCCGGATTGCCGAGGCCCATCAATCCGCCTGAAGCATTTACAACAACCTGTTGCTGAAGGCCACTACTAAGTGCAGCAGCCCCCTCTCCTTTGCCAAAGAGTCCAAGCGCTTCGGCATGTTGAGGCAGCTTGTATGAAAAGCGATCGTCCAATTCCGCAAAATCGATCTGCCGTTTTGGATCGGTAATTCCTGCCATGCCGTAGGCGTGCCGGGCAGCGACTTCCAGATAACCGGCCGATGCAAGATCGGCCTTATACCAATAGGCTGACGAGCGATCTGAGCCCCATCCGACGCCCTCAACCCAGACGGGTTTGTTCGTGATTCGCTTAGCCTGTGCCTCTGAGGCCAGAACCACGGCCACTGCCCCGTCGACGTTTTTCGCCACGTCCAACTCGTGCAAGGGACGGCAGAGCTCGGCAGACTTGGTTATTTCTTCAGGCGATAACTTCTGGCCGTAGGTGGCGCCAGGGTTATTGAGCGCTTGAACCCGCTCGTGTGCTACCAGGCTCGATATCTGATCTCGTGATACGTTCCAGGTCGACATATATTTGTTCATCTCGAGCCCTGCGACGTAGTAAGGATGGAGCTCAAACGATCGGCTGATGATCGGCTCTAGCGCCCACGAGGTGAGATAGCCGTGGCCAACGACCTCAGACGGCTTCTGGTAGCCGACGGCGATGACGATGTCGAACAGGCCAGCGGTGATCTGCATGTAGGCGGTCACTACTGCATATAGCCCGTCACCGCAGATGCGGTCGTTCGATTTGAGCATCCCTCCCGTCGGGTCGACGCTGAATTCGTCAGCAATCGCTCGCCCTTCGGCGAGATCCTCTCCAACGGTGACAACGCTAGGGATCTGTTCGTTTGTAATGCCGGCGTCTTTGTGCGCGTTGCTTACCGCCTCGAAGACGAGCTCTCTATAGGAATGTTCGGTATCTCGAGGCGATATCTTGCTACGTCCGATTCCGACAATAGCGACTTTTCCTGCCATTCAAATAACCTCCTGCTGTGGGTGAACAAACCTTGGTTCTGCGTCCAGTCGGCAGACCTTGAGACTGATCTGGTTAAGACGCTCAACAGGTCCTAGTTTGAGCGTTTCAAAGCCATATCTCTGAGAGCCGGCTTGGTGATCTTGCCGACGGCGTTCTTGGGAAGGGATTCGAAGAACTCGACATACTTTGGCGCCTTATATCGTGCCATGCCTTGCTTGCAGAAGTCGATTATTTCTTCCGCACTCGCCGTCTCTCCTGGCTTAAGTGCAATGCAAGCTTTGACTTGTTCTCCCAGAGCAGCATCTGGCACGCCAATTACCGCAGCTTCAAGTACCTTAGGGTGCGTATAAAGGAAATTCTCCACTTCCTTGGGATAGATGTTCTCGCCACCCCGGATGATCATGTCCTTCTTGCGATCTACGATGTAGATGTAGCCTTCGTTGTCCGTGAAGCCCACATCGCCGCTGTGCAGCCAGCCATTCTTTATTGTTTCAGCGGTTGCCTCTGGTTTGCCAAAGTATCCCTTCATCAGGTTGTCTCCGCGGATGACAATCTCGCCGACTTGGCCACTAGGCAACTCATTGTCATCATCGTCGACAATCTTGACCTCCTGGCCTGGCAGGGGAAATCCAATAGATCCGATCTTTCGTTCGCCGTCTATCGGATTGACGGTGCTGCAGCAACTACCTTCGGTAAGGCCATATCCTTCAATTATCTTCAGGTCGAACTTCTCTTCAAACTGCCGAAAGACTTCTACAGGCATCGGTGCCGCGCCACAAACGCCGCAACGCAACGAACTTACATCTGCTTTGCTTCCTGCGGGATCGTTTAGCAGCCTGAAGTAGATTGTAGGGACGGCACTAAAATAGGTGGGTCGATATTGTTCGATAGCAGGCCAGAACTCTTCCTGGACGAACTTCTGTCGCACCACAATAGACCCTCCTACGAGCAAGGGCGCGACGGTTGTCACCATCAAGCCGTTTACGTGGAAGAGCGGCAGGATCAGCATTGCTCTGTCATCGGACGTCAGTTTCATCGCCTGAGCAAATTGTCTTGAATCGGCGAGGAAAGCCTTATGTGTTAACATAACACCTTTTGGAAAGCCAGTAGTGCCAGAGGTGTAGATCATAAGTACTGTGTCCAAGGGGTCTACTTGAACCTCGGGAGTGTCTATGGAGCCCTTGGCGAGGAAGTCATCGTAGGTCAAGTACCCAGGAGCCTCGCCGTCGATGAGAATGATATGTCTTAGCGTCTTAAGCTGATCTCGTATGGGTGCGACCACAGGCAGGAACTCTTTCGATGTGAAAAGGACGACTGCACCACAGTCATTGATTTGGTACTTTATCTCCTCCCCTCGGAACATAATGTTCAAGGGACTGAGTGCCGCTCCAACTTTGGCCGTGCCAAAAAGGTTGAAGAGGAACGTTGCCGAGTTTGGAAGGAGCTGGCAGACCACGTCGCCTGGCTTAACGCCGAGCGCGATAAGGGCGTTACCAACCTGATTCGCTCGCTCATTCCATTCCCGACAGGTGAACTGATCATCGTAATGGTAGAGAGCTACCTTGTCCGGTGTCTCCCGAGCTCTTGCGTCGAGCAGTTCCCCGAAGGTGCGCATCTGTTACCCCCCAAGTTAGCCCGCTGGCTTCGTTGCGCCAAGGCGTAGTGAGCTACTTCCTTTCGAATATGGCGGCAAGGCCTTGGCCGCCCCCTATGCACATAGTTTCCAATCCATAGCGGGCGTTTCGGCGTCTCATCTCATAAAGCAGGGTAGCCAGGATCCGGCCACCGGTAGCACCTAGCGGATGCCCTAGCGAAACTCCACTTCCGTTAACATTGACGTTTGAAAAATCAGTTATGCCGAGTTCCTGAAGTACAGCCAGCGCCTGGCCCGCAAACGCTTCGTTGAGTTCGATCAGGTCCATATCTTGCAGGGTCAGAGCTGCCTTCTGGAGACATTTGCGCACCGCAGGCACTGGCCCGATTCCCATATAGTGTGGATGAACGCCAGCTGCGGCGAAAGCCCTCAAATGGGCCAGTGGCTCGACATCTAACTCTTTTGCCTTCTCTTCGGACATAAGTACGCAGGCCGCAGCACCATCGTTCATTCCTGATGCATTGCCAGCCGTCACAGTTTTGCCCAGCACTGGCTTCAACTTGCTTAGTTGCTCGTAAGTGGTGTCGGCGCGCGGATGCTCGTCGCGGTCGATGATAAGCGGATTTCCCTTCTTCTGGGGAATTACCACGGGGACGATTTCGTCCTTAAACCGACCTGCCTCAATAGCCGCCACCGCTTTCTGGTGACTATCGACCGAGAATTTGTCTGCTTCTTCTCGGCTGATGTTGTACTCAGCGACTACGTTTTCGCACGTGCCGATCATGCCAGCGACGGGTCCGAAGATGTCAGGGCACGATACAACTTCGCCTGCTCTCGGGAATCGGTCATAGAAGGTCTGATTGCCTGCTCGAATTCCCCAGCGAGCTCCAGTAACGTAGTACTCCCCATTGCTCATGCTCTCCACGCCGCCCGCCACGACAACATCGGCGTTATTAGTTTGAATCAACAACGCAGCGTTGATTACCGCTTGCAGTCCCGAACTGCATTGCCGATCGAGGCTATATCCTGGTATCTCAATGGGCAGACCTGCTTTGAGTGCTGCTACCCTTCCGATGCAAGGTGTCTCACCGTTGATGAGTACGTGTCCGAAAATCACGTCTTCAATGCTGGCAGGATCTATCTTAGAGCGTTTGACCGCCTCTCCAATGACCAGAGCAGCCAGATCG
>JAMDCE010000013.1 GCA_023489135.1 Chloroflexota bacterium | reverse complement strand
GTCAAGTACACCTGCCTGCCCCCCCGAGCAGTAGCCGATGACGCCGATCTTGCCGTTACAGGACAGAAGGGATCGCAAGTGCCAGATGGCCCCTTCCACATCGCCAACGCACCGCTCATCCGGAAACCCTCCGGCCGCCCGCACAGCTGCCGCAGCAGCCTCAGGGTCGTCCGGGTTTTCACGGTAATGAAGGTTGGGACAGAGAGCTATGTAGCCATGCGCTGCCAGCTTACGTGTGATCTCCTTCGTTGCTTCGTCGAATCCAGGCAGGTGGTGGATGACCACGACGCCCCCGAAAGGACCCGGTCCCAGAGGTCGGGCCAGGTAGCCGCCGATCGTATCCCCGTTGTACCCACGAAACTTGATAGACTCCGCGATCATCCCTTCATACGTAGCCATCGGGCTCCATTCTCCTCCCTGCTCGGATTATCGACACCAAACAAACGCGCACAAACCGCCCTCGCCGCCTTCTCGCTTGCGCGCTCATGATAGACCTGCCGCCTGCAGCAGTCAAGGCTGTTCAGGGCGGACTCAAGAGCGTTTGACGAAACCGAAACCTTCCCCTTTAGCGTCCACTACCGCCTTCGTCAGGCGAGGGTGTGCCCGAAAACCTTTGCCACTGCGTCCGGCAAATCGGCGAGACGAACGATCTCGAAATCAGCATCAGGGGAGTTGGTCTTGCCCTGACGATTGAGCAACACAGTCTTGAAAGAAAGAGCTTTCGCTGATCGCAGATTATCTAGCTTGTCGTCAATAAGAACGCAATTTGCCGCCGACGTTTTCAGCTTTCCCAACAGAACTTCGAATACCCTCAGGTCTGGCTTTCGGTATTTCGCCTCACCGCTCACCACAACGTGTTCGAAGAACCTGTCGATGTCATATTTCCTGCGCAAGAAGGACGCCCATTCATACACGTCGTTAGAGAGAATCGCCAGATTGTATTTGGCCCTCAGCCCGTCGGTTGTATCGAAGAAGTCTCCGTCCAACGAGAAGGAGGTGTCCAGATACTGATATTCAATCTCCGGGTAGCTGCCGGCAAATCCTAACTGTGTCCAAAACTCCTCCGATGATAGCTCACCGAGGCTCGTTCGGAGATACAGTTCCCGAATAGTAGAAGTCGAAATGGTGGGGTTCAGGCGTTGGACGAATGGCACCAGCAGGTCATTGGTATCGTCGCCGACCTCGAAAATGACGCCCATGACGTCGAAAACAACCCATTGTCTTCCCAAATGCTCCCCTCGAACCGCCAGAGTTCACTGGCGAGTGCTCCCAATTCGACGCGATTATACTCTATGCTCTAAAGAGCAGGCAAGCATCCCATTACAAACTGGCAGTCGCCATGAGCTGTCCTAGGTGGAAGCGGGAGAGAGGACGAGAGAACTTGACTTTGGCTTCCTGGAACTCCTCAGGGAAATCCTCCGTATTCCGCTACGCGATACCCGCGCCCTTTTGCACGTGAGACGAGCGCGGGCGATGTCTCCTTGCTGCGGAGCCGCATTGTGACCAGGACAAATGAGCCGTTGTGATGAAGGGCAAGTGCTTGTCCCCTGCTGGAATCTGGCCTATGCAACGCCTTTCGCATTTGAATATGCCTTACGCATCGTTGGGCGAGGACGCGGCCAACCATCCCCTCTCCCTCTGGGAGAGGTTTGGATGAGGGCCGTACCCGGCGACTTTGAGAAGGCCCTGCTGTGCCTTTGCTTCCACTTTTTCATTGAATTGAGCCGCATCTATAACGTGTCTTTCGTGTGTGCCTCGGGATATTACGTCCAACCCATCGTCACCAGCCAGAGAGAAAACAAGTCTTCTGCCTTCGACTTTATCCAACGTTCCCTTCACGGTAACCGTTAAGCCCGGTGGCGTAGGAGCCAGGTGACTTAGCTTAACGTCCGTTCCAACAGTCTGCTCGTCCGGCCAGTCCAGATAGGGGATTGTTGCTCTAATACATGCCCATTCGAATAGTCCTACCATAAAGCCGGTAGCTAGCACTCTAGGCATGACCTGGAACTCCGACGATTCGGGATAAAGAAATGGAACGGTTTTGCTTACCGGAACCTCGAACTGAAACTCAAATGTCAAACCTGGCCGTAGGCTCTTGTCCAACTCTTGTACCTCACTTCGAACTATTTGTGACTTCAATATAGCAGAGATCCACTTATAAGTGAAATTGATTGTTTTCATTGATATAATGAACGGCAATAATATATAGCTCTACCCGTGGGTTTATCGGCCTGAAAGGGGGACATTCAGGTGAACTGGAACCGGATAGTAGGCTTCTATTACGTTGCCAAACAGGGCAATTTCACTAAGGCAGCCGAGAACGTATTCGTGACACAATCTGCGCTGACACATCAGATAAAGGCTCTCGAAGCAGAACTAGGCTGTCTTCTGTTTGAGAGAATTGGAAAGCGCAAGATACTGCTTACGGCGGCGGGCAAAAGGCTCTTTGCCTTCGCTGAGGAAATGGTTGAACAGTATGGCAACTTGATTGACGACCTAGGTGAACTGAAAGGGTCGAGAAAAGGGCAGCTTAGAATAGCCGCCCCCTTCACTACGCTTTATCATCTCTTACCCATTCCTTTAGAGAAATACATAAAACAGTTTCCCTGGGTTGAGCTAACCGTGCTGGACAGGGCGCAGCAAGATGTGATCCATTTCGTACGAGAGGGGGACGTTGATTTCGGCTTTGTTCTCGAATCAAAGGTGCCGAGTGTGCTAGATTCCAGACGCTGGAAGAAGGTCGAAACTGTCCTACTTGCACCGAAGGATCATCCTTTAGCTGTCGAGAAACAAATTAAGGTCGAACAGCTTGCCAGGTACCCTTTGATATTGCCACCTAAGGGAGCAGGATTTCACTATCGTAAGAAACTGGACGAATTATTCTCTCTTCACGGACTGGAGTATCGTGTTGTAATGGAATCGTCCAACGTCGAGTTAAGTTCTGTCTACTGTGAGATGGGATTAGGAGTTTCATTTGCGACTATCGTCGAGGACATACCGACGATAGAAACGGTGAAGAAGAGAAACCTGGTCTTCATCCCATTGAGCCCGTATTTCGAACCGGACTACATTGCGCTGGTAATGAGACGAAATGCCGTCCTGCCATCCTATAGAAAAGCATTTGTCGAAACAATTTTCTGCTAGGCGCCGGAGATGTACAGCACCGAGTCCCGATAGGGCGGCCGCTACTTTGAGCGAAAAGCAATGGCTTGCATCACGTCCCGCCCGCACCCTGTTCCTCTACCCTCACACAAATACTTCGGCTAGGGCCGCAGCATCTACGCCCAGGCGAGCTAACCGATAGGTCGGGAAGTCTCACCCCGAGATGCACGTCGCCCCCTAGTCCTTCTTCGAAGGACTTTGTTGCATCAGCGCGCTCGCTTTCCTCCACGAGATCTCCGCCCCCTTTCCCCTCAGGGGTACCTGCGCCCTTTTGCACGATGGGATGGGCGCAGGTGATGCAGATGAGATGGGGCGGGCGAAGCGGCGCGCGGGGCTCGTCGTGCAGTTCGACGTAAGAACTTGACGCGCACCCGCGCGCGAACGTTCTCTCAGACGTTGCTGATGTGGGATGAGACCGGATCGCACTGGTCAGAGGGGCATTACTGGCTTCGGCGCGCACCAACGGTGATCAGGACGAATTCGGCAACGGCTGGCTCCTGTGCTACTACATCCATCCCCGCCGCCTCAAACAGCGCCAGCCTCTCGGCAGCAGGGACGCAGGGGGAGTGGCGGAGAATGCGAGCGACCCAATTCGGGGCGCCATGATCGAACAGCACGAAGTGGCCGCCAGACTTGAGGACCCGCCCCACCTCGCGCAAGCCGTTCGCCGGTTCGCTCCAGTGGTGGAAAGACAAAGTGGAGAAGGCGAGGTCGACCGAGGAGTCTGCCAAAGGCAGCGCCTCAGCAGGGGCAATGTGGAACGCCGCCCCCGGCGTCAGGCGCCTGGCGATCCCTATCATTCCTTCCGCTGGGTCCACGCCAATCAACTTGGCGCTCTCCCAGCGCTCAGCCGCGCTTCGCAGCAGTCGTCCAGTGCCGCACCCGACGTCGAGGATAACCTCGGGTACGGGGAAAGCCGAGGCACGATCGAGGACGAGCCTGTGGGCGCGCATGAAGATAGCCCATTGCAGCCAGGACTCCTCGTAGGACTTCGACCAACTGTTGAAGCGCTGTACGTCATCGTGCATCTAACGTATCTCCTGCTGCCTCAGGTGCTGCAGAATCCACATCCTCACCAGCGTGGTGGGGCCCATGCCTTGCTCGCGGGCCTTCGCCCGTAGCGTCGCTAGCGTCTCTTTGTCCAGTCTGATATTGAGCCCCTCCGAGAGATTCTTGGCAAAACGAATCGAGCATCAAGTTGCGCTTCGTCACGATGGACGAAAAGCGCGACGTCGTCCGAACGAAGCCAATCCCAGCCAACCGGCTTGACGCGGCGGCTTTCCTCTCCGAGATGCCCGCCCCATTTTGCAGATGAGATGGGGGCGGGCGAAGCGCCGCGATCTGCGCTGAGGCCACGCCACCACTGGCACCTTAACAACCCAATACCGCGCCAAAATCAGGATTCACCAACACCCGCCATACCAACCGTTCGTACAACCCTACGTCTTCCTAGCGTGCAGGCCGCGCCCTCACCCTAACCCTCTCCCAAAGGGAGAGGAAACTACCTCCCCTCCGTGCCTCCGCGTCTCCGTGGTGAATCACGTCCTACCCTTGCCAAAGACCTGCCGCATGCCCGCCTTTTCGTATTTCGCGGAATGGCCGTTTTGTGTTAGAATACGACAGCTATGAAAGTTTTGGCTGAAAGCAACAAGCCTGCACGGGGCGTGATCGATACCCTCTCGGCAGGGTTCGATAACGTCAACAAGATAATCTGGATCTTGCTGTTCCCGATCGCCATGGACGTCTTCCTGTGGAAGGGACCGCAGCTGTCCATCGCCCAGTTTATAAAGAGGGTGTTTGCGTGGTACACCGCCGCGCTCTCGGCCCAGGTGGACGTGGCCGGCGCGGCGTCGGCGGACGTGTTCGCGGAAATGGACCAGATGAAGCAGGCGATCGAGGCTAGCTTGAGCCAGTTCAACTTGTTCTCGATACTGGTGGGCGG
>JAMDCE010000138.1 GCA_023489135.1 Chloroflexota bacterium | reverse complement strand
TAGGCCACCACATACGCGGCTGATTGATTGTGCTTTCTTGCCTCAGCATACGCCAGCCAGTGCTTGCTCACGTATACCTGTCTGCCGTGATAGATCAGCTTCGACGTCCTACAACACTTCGGTCTCAGCTCACACTTTCGGCAAGAGTACATCCGAAAGTGAAACTGATAGCCATCCCTCGACAGGGCGGTGTCGTAGTAGCAAGACTTGGTCGTCTCGCCAGCAGGACAGAGCATCTGCTTGTGCTCGGGGTCGTAAACGAAGTCCTTGACCTTGAAGAGGTCCATCCCCTTGCTGTTCGTCTCCGGCGTAATCGGGATGTGGCCGAGGATGTGCCTGTCCCTTAGGGCAGTCCGAACGACGCCGGTATCGGCCGCGGCGTCGGCGCTCAGCTCTTTCGGCGTCATGTCGATACCCGCCTTCTGCTGATCCAGAAGCGGTATGACCAGCTCGCAGTCGTTCCTGTTCGCCGCCACCATCTGAGCCGCAGTGATGAAGCGGCTCTCCTCTTGGATGTTGATTCCCAGCTTCCGCCCATCCCAGGCCCCGAACCCTTTCTTACCCTTCCTCGCTTCGAGGTCGTGGACGCTCACGATGCGCTCCTCGGCGTCCTTCTCTCTGTCCTTGATCACCTTCTCCAGCACCGCCAGCCACAAGTGGAGCCTCTCGGTGGCCTCAATCTGCCCCTTATCTATCCTTTCCCTTACATCTACCAAGGTCTTGGCGACGATCTTGGCCGCCGCATTAGCCTTTTCTTCCTTCGTCCGCCGGGGTGCTCTCTCTTCGATGCGCTTCTGCCGCTCTTCCTGGTAGGCTTGGCGATCGGCGTCGGCTTGAGCCTCTAGCTCGGCCCCGTACTCCTCGTCGATCTTCTTCACTTCCTTGATTACTTTGTTCCGGGCCTGAAGGAGCAGTTGGGGAATGGATACGATGCGAGTGTTCGACCGGACGTGAGAAGTGTCGAATATCTGGCGCTCTTCCTTTTTGAGTAGCCCCGCTTCTTCGGCCTGTTTGAGTAACTCGAAATGGATCTTCAGGTAGAGCTCGATCTCGCCTTTCTCCATCATGCGCTCGGCCCGAAACTTCTGGAGAGTAGTCGGATGAGGCGGCGTTTCCTCCCAGCCTAGACGAAGGAAGAGGCGCAGAGCAAGGTCGGTGTAAGCTTGCAGGCAGACCTTCTCGTCAGAGAGATTCAAATAGTACTGGGCAAAGAGGAGCCGCCACATCATTTCCGGATGCTTGGCGGGACAGCCGATCTCGGGGTTGTATCTATGAGCGACGAGAGGCAGGATGAAGCTGAAGTCGATAGCTTCATCGATCCTGCGCAGCGGGTGACTTGGTGGCACAAAATGGTCGTAGAGTTCTCTACTCCAATCATCAAGGATTAGCGGTTCGGGGGGCAGCATGATCGTCCTCTTCCAGTCTAGGTTTGTGTAGCAGGATCGAATGATGGGATTTAGATGGGGCTGGACTCGGCATTATCCAACATATTATACCCCAATGTGCTTTCGCCACACTACAGACTCTCAGGGCTCATCCTCTGCGTTCGCCCCCGTTGCGGCGTGTGACTCGCGAATCGTCTCCAATGCCTCTCTGATTTGGTCTCTCACGTCTGATTCTTTTTCCTCTCGCAGGGCTGCCTCAAGTGCAGGAACAGCATTAGGCTCGGCAAGGAACATCAAGGATTTTGCCGAGCAGTAACGGACAGTCTTTGCTGGGTCTCCCAAATGCTTGGCCAACACCGGCCAAGCCGCGTGATACCCAATCGCACCAAGAGAGGATGCGGCAGTATCTCGGACAGATGTAGGTTGGTTGGGATCTTCCAGCAGTTTCAGCAAGGAAGGTCCAGCCCTATCATCACCGATGTCACCCAAAGCGTCCGCTGCAACAGCTCTTAAGCTCGGATTAGCTGACTCCAGTTGCTGGAGAAGGACAGGCACCGCTTCGCGCCATCGAGTTCGGCAAAGGATCTCACAGATAAGTCTCTTCGTGAGGTCGGGCGTGGACTGGCTGGCTAGCGCGGATTCCAAACAGGAAAACCGAGACCTTTTTTCAAGAGCCTTGAAAGCCCTTCTTCGCTGCCGCAGATCAGCGCCTCCGAGTGCTTGGATTAATTGGGAGCAGTCCGCATCCATGGCCTAAGATCCCTCCCCATCGGTTGCTTCGTCCTTACTGTCAGATGGTTTATCCTTCGGGTCCGGCGGAAACGGATCGTAAGGGAAGTTGTCGTCGCCATGCTCTGGCTCACCATCTGGTTTCACATTTGTGTGAGTTCTATCAGGATGCTGAACATCCCAATGTCTCCTGAGGGGATCCCAGACCCACCGATTCCCTCTGTCATCGACATACTCGCCCTGTCGATTCTTTTGAACTCCGCCGTGAGCTGCCTTTGGAAATACATAACGGCGCGGCCCCGCTTTAGGCAGGTTGTCCGGCCATTCATCGATCACTTGGTGCTCAGCCTTCCATACGCCCTCTTTGCGTCAGCGCGCTCTTGGCTAGCTCTCTGATGTGGCGAGATCTTCCCTTCTGTGCCAATCGACGTAAGACTTCAATTGGGGTGGACCGATGGCAGATTATGTGCTCGACCACGTCGGTAAAACGACTGTGTGATAGACGCTCTATCAGCAATTCTGGGAGATTTGGGTTAGTCGATAGCGATAACAGCACGGCCCAACGTTGCGTTTTGTAGAGAGCCCAGAGGATATCAGCCGGCGTATTGGGTTGCTCGGCAATCTCAGCTAGGATGCCGTCCCAGTCGCAGTATGGGCTCTCTACGTGGCGTTCAAAGAGTTCGCGTAGCTCTTGACTTGTCATGCTATCATCCAGGTAAAGTGCCCACTCTCCATGAGTTTGATACCAGTGGTGCAACTCTTCTGGTGAAAGATGGATGGGAACTCTCTCCGTTGTCATCCCTTAACATGAGAATCATCAGAACACGATCAACTTGCCGTCGTCTCTCAGCCCTAACGGCCAATGACCCTGTTGGCAGTAAGGCATCAAGTCGAGAAAGTAGTGAGGCGGGTCTGGCACAGCATGTTGCATTGCCAGTTCCGAGGCAGCGTGACCAGAGAGTACCGCAGCCTTACCGCCAGCTTCTCTGTATATGTCCTTTACAACCGATTTGACCACATTGTACCCATAGTAATCTGCATCCAAACACCACCGCTGCCACGATGCCCCTTCTTTCGTCTGCTGCAACGTATCTCGAACGGCACGCATGTATCGGAGTGCAGACAGCAGATGTTGATTCGTAGATGGCAACATGGCCCAAGCCTGCCTCCAACTATGAACGCGCACGATGTCAGGATCACGGTCCCATGGCTCCCGCCGATAGACGTGTTGAAACCACGTATAGTCTTTGAGGCTCATCACGAAGTTCCGCACGGATTCGCCATCTGGCCCGAATTTTTCTATCGCATCGACCTCGGACATTCGTTGCAGTTCCCGTAACAATTGGCCGCGCATGTTATCCTCCTAAGGCTCATCCGAACTCTGGTCAGCGTTTTGCTCGTTCCTATAATCATCCTGCGGTTGCTCATCTTGCCAATCTTTCCCGCCCTGTTGAGGTCGTTCCTTGTAGCCCTTAACGTATTTGGGTTGTTTGCTCAGTTCTTCCGCTTCAGCTTCAATGTCTTGGCGAGGAAGGCGCTTTTTCGATATCCTGTCATGAAGTGCCCGCTGTCCTTCCTTGTTCAGCCCATATTTCTTGACGACATCCCTCTCCCACTGGTCCTCCTTGTTCCATTTCGAGAAGGCAGTCGAGTTTTGGACAGCATCCTGAAGGGAAGTCGTAGCATTCTGCGTGGCCTCAGTCGCGGCGTTGGTCAGGCCAATCCTGTATTGGTTGTTCGGCTGGATCCACCAAATCTCGAAGGCAACTGCTACCACCGCCACGCCAAGTACGGGAGGAGAAAGCAACACGGCAGCAAAGGCAAACTTCCCAGAAGGGTCGTAGTAGACGACCGGGTTGTTGCGCGAGCAAGTATATCTGTTGAGCAGTTGTGGATCTAGCTCTTTGACGATAGGAAAATCGTTGGAGACCCTACGTCTGTTGGAATCACTGAGTTGGCGCAAGAGCGAGGGTTCCGAGAATGAGACGGTAAGCGGCAAGAGGGCAGTGGAATTGCCAAGCTTAGCCTGTCCAGCATTGTCCGGCTGGACAAATCTGCCAATGCTGGAACACTTATCTTAACCAGATCCGTGATACCAACCAGGCAGGTGAAGGGGAAAGGCTTCGGTGTCCCTCCTGGGAGTAGAATGGTGGATGTCAGCCCAACCATTTCTACTCTTCAGGAGGAATTTCATGTTAGACGAGATCGCCGTCTTCGTCAAATGGGTCCGCCGGCGTAACCCCGAGGCCCGCACCTGGCGCGATTACTCCTACGACCTCAAGCAGTTCGCCGCCTCTGTCGGGGACCGCCCACCCGCTTCCGTCACTTTCCACGATCTGGACCGCTACGTCACCCTGCAAGCCAGCCTCGGCCTCAAGCCCGCCACGATCAATCGCCACCTGGCCGCCATTACTTCCCTCTACACCTTTCTCGCCGACGACGACCCGGACCTGGCCTGCCCTGTGCTGCCCCATCGCCACAACTTGCGAGAGCCCCAGCATCTCCCCCGTCCCGTTCAGGAAGAGGCTCTCTACCAGTTCTTCTCCGTCATCCGCGATAGTCGGGACCTGGCCATGTTTGTTCTCATGTTAAGGTGCGGCCTGAGAATCTCTGAAGTCGCCAACCTAAGGCTCACCGACATCTTCCTTGCTGAGTCTCATCCCCGGCTGGTCGCCCACGGCAAAGGTAGCAAAGAGCGCTCCGTGTATCTCTCCCCCCAAGCTGAACGAGCCCTCCGCTCCTACCTGGCCGAGCGGCCTCGCCCCCGCTGTGATTTCGTCTTCCTCAGCTACCAGGGTCAAGGCTTGTCCACGACCGCCATCCATAAACGCCTGATGGCCTACCGCTCTCAAGCCGGAGTACACCTCACCGCCCATCGCCTCCGCCACTCCTTCGCTAACGACCTGATAAACGCCGACGTTCCCGTTACCTCTATCCAGAAGCTTCTCGGACACGCCTGGCTGGAGACTACCCAAACTTACGTTACCACCAA
>JAMDCE010000451.1 GCA_023489135.1 Chloroflexota bacterium | reverse complement strand
CGAACCTGACGTTCCCTCTCCCTCGTGCGCGAGGGAGAGGGAACATTTGCCGGCCCATTCGGATTGGATTGGCCGTAGACGCTCTTAAGTTGATGCATATTAGACGCAGCATGCTGCGTCTCTACCTAAGCACCTATCCATAATTAAGGCACGCTCTTTCGGCGCGAACTGAGCGTGGTGAGCTGCGCCGAACTATGGCTACGTGCTTAGTTGGCGACCTCCATCGGCGATGTGGTCATCTTCGACCGAGACGGCCTGAACCGGGGTGTTACGCCGGTTGCTCCGCGGCCGCGAAACGGCCGGCGATTCTGCCGGAGGTGAAGCACTCGCCCAGGTTGCCTCCCAGCTCATAGAGGTGGCCGAAGAAGGAGCCTAGCTCGCCGACGGCGTAGAGCCGTGGGATTGGCTGCCCGAAGGGGTCGAGCACTTGCTGCCTGGCGTTGTGCACCGGCCCGCCCTGGGTGTTGACGATGATGGGCCAGACCTCGGCGGCGTAGAAGGGCGGGCTGGCTATCGGCATCATGGTCGCCGGCGGCCGATTCAACGGATCCTGCCTGGATTTGACGTGCCGGTTCCACTGGTTTACCGTGTCCTCCAGGCGCTCGGCGTCCATCAGGGCCTCGTTTTGAGGGAGGCGCTCTTTGATGGACGACGCCAGCTCCGACAGGCTCCCGGCCTGGAGTATCCAGCCTTTGTCGATCTCTTTCTGATTGTCGTCGCTCCACTGGTATTCGTAGCCGGGGAAGGCTATGGGATGGGCGATGGGACCCAGATTCAGGCCGTCTCGGTCGAAGATGACGTAGGAGGGTATGCGCGGATAGCCGGGAAGATCGGGATCGAAGAGCTCCATAGGCCGGTGACCGGTGTCCTGAGGAGCCGGCGGGTACTCGTTCATATACCTCGATCCCAGCTTGTCTACCACGATCCATCCCATCTTTCTCTTGGGGTTCCGCGGTCCTTCGTAGGGATTGCGATAGGCGATTGGCGAATCGGGCGTCTTGAATCCGTAGGAGCCGTGAAGGAGCCACATGTGCCACAGGGCAGCCCCCACCTTTTGGGACATCAGGATGCCGTCTCCGGTGTGGGTGAGAGGTGCCATGGAGGAGAACGGGGTGCCCTGGAGGTGCTGTTGCTGGAGCCACCGGTTGTGCTCGAAGCCTCCGGTGGCCAGAATCACGGCTCGACGCGCCCGCACGGCCAGCTCCCGGCCGCCGCTTTCGGCGATCACGCCGACGACGGCTCCCGAATCGTCGGTCTCCAAACGTCGCGCCGGCGTCGAGAACCGGGCTTCGATGCCGCGGGCTTCAACGTTGTCCATGATCAACTTGATCAGGTTCACGCCGGCCATCTTGTTGTGGCAGCGCAGCCAGGGGAAACCGGTGAAATCCGGAATGCTGTAGACGCGGCAGGTGTAGAAAGTGTCCTTTCCGGGGTAGGGGTAGATCCCGGGGAAGTTGGGCTGCCTTCTTACGTCGGCGTTATTCAAGGCAGCGAGTTTCTGGACGAAGTCCTCGTTCCCTGCCAGTCCTTCCGCAAAGGTGCTAATCAGGTCGGGAGCAACGCGTCCTCCCGACATCTCGGTGAGATAGCGCGTTGCCGCTTTCACTTCGTCGACGCACTTCACGGCGCCGCCGGCGAGAATAGAGCACCCTCCTGGGTACTGGCCCTTCTCAATGATGAGCACCTCGGAGCCTTCTTGCCGGGCCACCACCGCCGCGACACCTCCGGCCAGTCCGTAGCCAGCCACCAACACGTCGGTCTCCATGTCCCAGTCTCTGCGCATGCAGCCCCTCCGTCTTTAGAATAGCTATGTGGCCGTACTATAGCACAGTGCCAGGCTTGGCTACAATAGCTATCGACCGGGCTGGGATAGGTATAAAGACGTTTAGCGGATGAGCTCTATCCAGACCGAGCGCTTTCCTTGACAGCGGGTCCCTATTTGTCCGATAGTTAACCCTATGGAGCTTCAACACGTAATCTGGTCATGGGAATCAGTTACTCAGCGGCTGCTGAATACGCAGCCGGACCTTGGCCTGCCCCTTTTCCGGTCCTGCCGGCCCATCGCCGCGCAGCGTTACCGCGATGGGAGGCTGTTGGTCGTGCTCGGGTGCTGGTGGGCGGCGGACCAGGAGCACTTGGGCCGGGAGCCCAACCGCACCCGACTCAGCGGCGCCGTCGGGAGCATGCTATCCGAGCAGGTGATCACGACCATCGTTCGCTGGCCGGGAGGATTGGTCCAGGAGGCCGTGGGATTGGCCGAGGGGGAGCAAATACCTGCTCCGGACGTGCTAAAAGGTGTTCCGCTTGAGGACCGGGACGAGGCGTCTAAGTGCGAATCCGCGATTCAGCGACTGTTCTTCGCCCGCTCATATGCCAAGGGGCTTCGCCTGCGCTGCCAGCATCCGATTCTAACCTACCGCATCGATTTTGCCCTCCCGGAGCGTCGAGTGGGGGCAGACATTATGGGATGGGACGGGCGGACCGGGCCGTCGGGGAAGACCGAGCGGCGCGAGCGCCAGGAGCATTTGGAGATGCAGGGATGGAAGATTCTGCTGTTCTCGGGTTCCCAGGTTCTTTCCAACGCGGATAAATGCGTGGCCGATCTGGCCAATCTTTCCCAGGGCGGCTTCGTGCCCGGCCAGCAGCCCCTCTCCACTAGGTATTCGCCCGAGGCGCGCAAGCCCTTCTCGTCGATCGGGATTCATCGTCCGCCCGACGACCGGTCTCGCAAGCGGCGGTGGTAATTGGCGGGGTAACGCTGTCACGGGCAAACCAGGTCGTGATTCACCGCAGAGGCGCAGAGAGCGCAGAGATAACCAAAGAAAGTGCGGGCTGGCGCATGCCCAGTTCGAGACGATCCATAGCCGATTCTCACGGTTGGTCGCGCCGCCGAAGCATTGAGTGTCTCGTATCCCACCGCCAACAATTTGATGGACCGCATGGCGGAGCAGGGTGTGCTGCAAGAGATGACTGGCTCTTATCGCAACCGCTTGTTCAGGTATCGTCAGTTTCTCGAATTGTTCCAGTAGTCGGTGTTCTCTTGGCGTGGCTTTGCTCTCGGTCCTTGGTTCCGCAGCCCGGGGTTACAGCGTACGTCAGGCACTATTTTAGAACAAGGCATTCTTGAATGTTATACCAAATGTGCGTGGTTCAGCCCTATATTTGTTGAACTGGTCGAAAGCAAGCGAGATTGGCCGCCGAACGGTATGGTAGGAGTTGAGAGCCTGCGACAAACGTTCCTAAGCGAAAACAAGCGCGGCCTGGCCGATGTGCCGGATGAGGTGTTGAACAAGCTGCAGCCAATCTTTTGCACGAACTCCTATTAATGCAGCCGTTCGAGCAATGAGACTCGAATAGAAGGAGGCCGCTACTGCATGGGCACAGACCTTATTGCCCTCGCCGTTCCCCCCTGGGATATCGCGCTGCGCACGGCCGTGATCTATCTGGTGCTGATCGTCGGCTTCCGCCTGTTCGGGAAGCGCGAGGTGGGGCAGTTTACCCTGTTCGATCTGGTACTGGTGCTCCTGGTGGCCAACGCCGTGCAGCCGGCCATGACCGGCGTAGTCGGTGTTCTGTTGGGTGGCATCATTATCGTAGTGGTCCTGCTGGGCTTGAACTGGGTAGTTGGCTGGGCTCGCTTGCGCTGGCCGTCCTTCCGCCAGCTGGTCGAGAGCCATCCCACTGTGGTGGCACAGAACGGACACTGGCTTTCGGAAGCGCTGCGGCGAGAGGGAGTGGACCAGGATGAGGCCGAGATGGCCTTGCGCGAGCACGGGCTGTCCGACATAAGCGAGGTTAAGCTGGGGGTGCTGGAACTCGATGGGACAATCAGCATCGTGCCTCAGAGCGCTCAAACCTTTCGCAGTCAACGACGAATGCGGTTCGTTCGAAAATGAAGGTGAAGCCGATCCCGCTATGGTGATTCTTCGTACCTGACCCAGAGCTTGTATAGGCTGGCGGCGTAGAACTCCTGGTCGGGGTTGATGGCCACGCCGCGGCCGACGGCCAGCCTCTTGACCATGATTCCGTAAGAGTCTATGTCGGGGCCCAGGAATTCCCTGATCTCCCTCTTCAGAGCCGCTTCGTTTCGCAGTGGATGGTGCTGGGAGGGTGCAGGGGTCGGAACCTGGGCTGTCCCAGGCAAATCAGTCGTGTTGCCAAGCGATACCGATAGGGCTCCCTGTCCCGCGAATCCAAGGGCCACCAACAGGAGCAACAGCGTGAGCGCAAAAAGCGAGTTTGAACATCAACCCACCTCCATTCGCCTTCACTCGCAACGTTGATGATGCGCGCAACACTTGTGCCACGCTACTACCATCAGCGCGATTCTACTGAATCACCCAATGAGCGGGAGTCGTTTTTCTATTGCGTTTCGGGCGTTGGATGATTGTGGAGTGAAAAGCACTTGATCCTACGCTTGGCTCGGCAAGAAATGTGCTATACTATCCCTAGCCAACCGAGTGAAGGAGGCCACCATGCCCACTGCCAGCAAACGCCAGAAGCTAACCATCACCATCGACGACCCCGAGCTGGTCGAGATCATCCGCGAGATCACCGCCGACCGTCAGCTACCAGCCGCAGAGGGAGTTGCCCGGCTCCTACGCCGAGGCCTCGACGCACTCGAAGACGAGCACGACCTTGCCGCCTACCGCGAGGCCAAGGACGATCCCACCGTCCCGTGGGAGCAGATCGGGGCCGAAATCCGAGCAGCCGAGTCCAAAAACAGTGCCGCCTAAGACCTATACCCTGGAATGCACCCGGCGCGCTGACAAGGAACTGCTCTCGCTGCACGGAAAGATCCGCCGACAAGTCGAAGCCACCATCCAACGGCTCCGCCGCACCTTCGAATAGGGCGACCGTTCGCAGGACATCAAACCTCTGCACGGCGAGCCACATGCCTACAGGATCGACACCGGCGAGTATCGCGTCATGTTCAACCTCGACGAGCCGCAAGCCAAAATAACAATAGTGCACATCTGCCACCGCAAAGACGCCTACCGCAACCTATAACCCCTCCCGATGATGTCGGGATCCTCCCGATCCCTCTGCAATTCCAAGGTACAGTTCCGCTTCGCGGAATCCCGATGCATTGACACGAAAAAGACATCGGGAGGATTCCGTGGAGCGGAACGTCTCGGGACGTCCCTGGGGTTGTTTCCCCAAAACCACTTGACCCGCTAGAACAGCCGTTCTAAAATAGGGCAAGCGGCCCACCGAAAGGACCGCAGCAAAGATGGGAGGGGAGGAACCATGCACCACCGCGAGCACTTCGATCCCGCCGACGATCCACTGCAAGCAACGTACCAGGTGGGGAAGCGGGGACTCGAACCCCGACGCCTTTCGGCACATGATCCTAAGTCATGCTCGTCTACCAGTTCCGACACTCCCCCTGGGGAAAGAACACTTTACGCCCCAATTATATTGAACCGCAGCTCGCTTTGTCAACGAAAAAACGGCGGCGGTACTTGACAACCTGCGTCCAGGTGAAATAATTATTCAATAGGCTATTTTGCTCACGAGGACAACAGAAAATGACCGCATACCACGTCTGGGTGTTGAGCCCGAGGACGCTTGCCCGCGTGGGGGGTGGGTATGGAGAGGCGACCAGGGAAAGGATAAGGAACTGGAGAAAGAAGCTGAGACTGAGCCGGGACATCAGGGTAGGTGAGAAGGCTGCCATCGAGCCATTCGTCACCGGAAACGTGGTGGACGTGGGCTGTGGCGCCAGGAAGACTTTCCGAGGGTCCATTGGAATTGACCGGTACGGCTACGGTGAGCGGATAGTGGAATACGGTCGGCGGGTGAGCGTGGCGAACCACAAGAGCTCGGCGTCTAGCTTGCCATTCAAAGATGAAACGATGGACACGGTGATCGCGTCCCACGTATTGGAGCACATCGGGGATACTCGGGAGGCGCTGTCGGAATGGCTGCGAATATTGAAACCCGGCGGGCATCTATGTCTGCTCATTCCCGACGCGAGGTGGACGGCCGGCAGGGACCCGACCCACGTGCACGAGTGGACGAGCGAGGACTTCAGGCGGGAATGGGCCGACCGCTACCACACCGTCCAGTTCGATACGTTGCATAACTATTGGAGTTTTGACTGGGTGGTGGAGAAGCAGCGCTAAGGCTTTTTCGGTTTGTCCAACAACGGCCGCTGGTAGGTCTTCAGCAGGGATAGCTTGGCCTGGTTGATCGTCTTCCAGTCGTCCTGGAGGACCCCTCCGGTGTCGCCGGAGTTGGGGTTGAGGCTCCAATAGGTGTAGTGGATTCCGCGCTCTTTGAGGAAGCTGAACAGCGCGCGCTGCCACACCCCTTCGGGATCGATGCCCACGGACCGGCCACCGAATTCGCCCATCAGCACCGGGGCGATTCCCTGCTTCTGTATGAAGGCCCAGTGCGCATCCCAGATTCCCGGCAGGTTCCCGGGAAAGGACTTGTCGATGAACCAGGACTGATTGTAAACACCGGGCCCGTAGTCGTGGGCGCTGTAGACCAGCCTGTTGGGCACCTCGAGCCGCACCGGGGCATCTACCACCCCTTTCAAGTTGCCTCCCCACCAGTAGCCATCGCCCTTGTAGGTGTCGATTCCCTCTACGAAAATCAGCCAATCCGGGTTCACGGAAAGAATGGCGTTGCCCGCTTTCTCCGCCGCCAGGCGCCAGTCGGTTTTGGGGTTTCCATCTCCCCAGGTGGCCTCGCCGTGGGGCTCGTTGTGCAGGTCGGCCCCGATGACGGTATCGTTGCCACGATAGCGGCGCGCCAGATCTTTCCAGTCCTCGATCCATCGCGCTTCGCCGACCTTGTCGGTGTACCAGAGGTTGGACTGTCCGTTCTGGTCGGGCCGGTGGCGGTCGAGGATGACTTTGAGCCCTCGCTCGCCGGCGCCCTCGACGACCCTGTCCATGAGTTCCAGCGCGCCTAGCCCTTGCAGGTCCGGATTCTGATGAAAGTCGATTCCGTTTGGCTTGCTGTCGGGCTTGAATATGTCGTTGGAGTAAGGCAAACGAACGGTGTTGAAGCCCATCTCGGCCACCAGATCCAGCATGTCCTGCCAGCGGCGCGACCAAATGCCGTGGGGAGCGAGGTTGCCCGTCTCCATCCCAAACCAGTTGATCCCCGTGAGCTGCACCTCGTTTCCCTGCGCGTCCAGGATCTTGGAGCCCTGAGTGTGGAGGAAGTTGGGAGCGGCCGGCCCTGGAGTTGGTGAAGGATTCGGAGTGGGCGAGGCCGAACTCGGTCTCGCGGCAGGGGGAGTCGTGGCGTTCGTGGAAGTGGCAGTGGGCACAGCGGGGGATTGCTTTGCCGGAGCAGCGCCCTGCGGACCCGGCGGCGGATCTTGCGATGCCGCCGGATCCATTGCGGCGGGGGCAACGGCTTTGCTTCTCCCCGCAAACGTATCGCGCAAGGGGATTATGGAGAGGACGAGTATAACGCCCACGATACCGATGTAATACCAGCGAAAGTCACGATTCCTAAAGAGCACGCCTGCAGATACCTCAGCAGCCAGTATAACAGTGGTGTCAACAAACGTAGGGCTGCCGGGCCAGTTGCTAGCGTGCAGGCGACTATTGGCTAGTGCTCTGTTAGGAAGCCCGTTATACCCTCGATCTCTTCCCGGGGGCGGTTATCACGTCTACTACCGCGGCGATCCGCTTTTCTTTGATTACCTGGATCGCCCGACGAATGGCGGGAGCGATCTGATCCGGACGCTCTACGGGACCTTCGCCATACAGCCCGTAGGATTCTGCCAGCTTGGCGAAATTGACCGGAGGGTCCTCCAGCCTGGTGCCGATGCCTCTTCGGGAGGTGTCTCTTCCTCGGATTTTGGCGACTTGCAGCTGATGGTCCTCGGAGTTGTAGTACGTGCGGTTGTTGTTCATCACCATCAACAGCGGCAGGCGATGGTGGGCGGCCGTCCACAGCGCCGAGGAGCAGAAAAGGAAATCTCCATCGGCCTGCACGCTGATGCAGAGCTTGTCCGTGTTGCGGTAGGCGAGAGCGGCCCCGACCGACGCGCCCGGGCCGTAGCCCAGGCCCGCTCCGCCGGAGGTGCCCAGCCACTGGTAGGGTTCCTTCCAATCCCAGAGTCGGCGGGTCCAGCCCCCCAGGGTTTCGTTGACGAGGACCCAATCCTCGCCCTTGACTTCCTCCCACATTTCCGATGCCAGCATGGCGGTCGAGATCGGCACCTCGTCGGCTACCGCCGCGGCCTGTGCCCTCCATTCCGCTCGCAATCCATCGTGCCTGGCTTTAATGGCATCCATCCGCGCTCGCTGCCGGTCCGGGCCGGCACCCATACTGCGGCAGGCCGCGACCAACTCCGGGAGAGCCACGGCCGTATCGGCCACGATCGCGATATCGGCCGGCTGCAGCTTGTGGTAGTCCGAGGCCCAGCTTCTAACCAGCATGTCGTTCACAGCGATGTTGACGATCTTGGCATCCGGTCTAAGGTTGGAGGCGTAAACGCGTGTTCCTTTGTCGACGCCTCCCAGCGCACCGGAAAGATCGTGCACGTCCAGCGCCAGCACTACGTCGGCGCTCTGTATGGCTTCCGCATCAGCCCCGGTAAGGTCCAGGGGATGGACGTTGGGGACGCTGAAGCGTTGACCGCGATCGATCATAGGCGCGGCTATCAGCTCGGCCAGCTCGACCATGTAAGCCACCGCCCGCGCATTCCGTCCTACCGTTCCCGCGATGATAACGGGATGGCGAGCGCTCACGAGTAGTTCGGCGGCCGCGCGCAGCGCCTGGGGGTTCGGAGCCAGGGGGGCCGGAGGAGCGTAGCGGCTGATATCCGGGATAGACACCGGTTCGGCCAGCTTGTCTTCCTGCAAGTCGGCATCGTAGCACAGGTATACCGGTCCGCGGGGCTCCGTTACCGCCGCGCGATAGGCCCGAATAAAAGACTCGGGCACCGCGGCTGCCGAATAGGGCTGATCGTCCCATTTGACGTAATCGCGGACCTGATTGCCTTGCACCAGGGCCGTGTGAATCCAATCGATCCAAGGCCGGCGGCGGGCGCTATCCATAGGACCGGTGCCGCCGAGCACTATTACCGGCACCCTATCGCACCAGGCGTTGAAGATGGCCATCGAAGCGTGTTGCAGGCCGACCACGTTGTGAACGGCCGCGGCCATGGGCCGCCCGGTGGCCTTGGCGTATCCGTGCGCTATGGCCACCGATATTTCTTCGTGGCAACACTCGATGAGCTCGGGAGATTGGTTGCCACCGTAGTTCACGATAGAATCGTGGATGCCGCGAAAGGTCGCGCCGGGGTTGCATGCGACGTATTCGATGCCGTAGGCCTTCATCAAGTCGACGACCACGTCGGACCCATATTCTGCGGAACGCGGGTTGCTGCTCACATGAATGCTCCTCGACGTTTATTGTAGTGGCGCGAAAGGAAGTCCAATCAGTTTGCGGCGCGGAATCGTCGCGCTGTAATACTCCCATCCCAGGCGGATAGCGCCGTCTCCCGACTGGTGGGATCCCGTGCCCCGATACGTTCAGATGTACGAAATGAATCGGGGCGTGCGCGGGACGCGACTACGGGGCGATTTTCGCACCGAGATCTAGTTGACGGTGAGGAAGAAACGATCCATCGAATTAGCGTATGACGCGGCCATTATAATAGAGTGCAACCTGACTGTCAATTGCGTGAGGTGTCAATTGGGTGGGCGAAGGGAAGTTCGCTTGAATGGGCGACGCCCGGCTGATAAGATGGTGTGAGTGATCCGTCGGCAGTCTCCCGATGCTCCGCGGATAGAGAAAGAACGGAGGTGGGTTCATATGATCAAGGTGAAGAGGGCCTACGAACTGGCCGCGCCCGAGGATGGCACCAGAATACTAGTCGAAAGGCTTTGGCCGCGTGGCGTGGCGAAGGAGCGGGCGGCGCTGGATCTATGGCTCAAGGATGTGGCGCCGAGCGCCGAGCTACGAAAATGGTTTGGCCACGATCCGGAGAAATGGGATGAGTTTCGCCGACGATACTGGGGTGAGCTCAAGGATAAGAAGGAAATGACCGACCTGCTCAAGCGGAAGAGCCAAGAAGGAACGGTGACGCTGGTTTACGGCTCTCGAGACCAAGAACACAACGCCGCCGTGGCCTTGAAAGAATTCCTGGAGGCGTAAGCCTTCATCACCTCCCCACAGCATCTTCACAACTTGTTCACATCTGGCTGCTATCATTCGACAGGAATCGAGAGAAGGAAAGGAGGTGATAGATACAGTGAAGATCTTGAGCTTGAAGGTTGTTGGGAGCCTCGTGACAGTGTTGCTGCTGGGCACCATTATGGCTACTTCGGTGATGGCCGCTCCTCCCACCCCGGCGCCACGGGCGAACCCGAATTACGGATACCGCGGCTTCGGCATGATGGGCGGCTACAATCTCAGGTCAGTGGCCAAGCTCCTGGGCGTGACGACCACAGACATCTACTCGCAGTTGGAGCAAGGCAAGACCCTGGTGCAGATCGCTTCGGGCAAGGCCACCGAGCAGCAGCTGATCGATGCCCTTACCGCTCCTTACGCCGACCAGTTGAAGCTGCGCGTGAAGTACGAGTACATAACCCAGGAGCAGGCCGATGCCTCGCTGGCGCAAATGATCGATGGTGTTACGAAGTGGATCAACACCCCGTGGGACAGCGACTCCGGTTATGGCTCAGGCGGCTGTGGCGGCTCAGGCGGCTTCGGCGGCATGATGGGCGGCTTCGGCAGCGGTTTCAGTGGAGGTCCCGGAGGCTTTGGCGGCATGATGGGCCGCTTCGGCACCTGGTAAACGACGAGGACGTTATTAACCGCAAAGGGCGCAAAGATTCTTGTTGTCTTTGCGCCCTTTGATGTGAGACTCGTCTCTGCCCGGTTCACCGCGCTGGTTCCGTCAAATGTACGGCCCTACCAGCATCTTCCCTACTTTTTCCTGATGTATATGTCCACGTCATCGGGGCCGTGCTCGATGGTTTGGTGGGTGTAACCGAGCTCGGCGAGCTTGGGATACAGGTAAGCGGGACGCCGCTTGTGATGGACCAGCAGGGTTTCGCCGGGCTTGAGAAGGGCCAGAGCATCAAGTATCTTCATCATCGGCTGCGGCGGCGTGAGGTCTGCGACGTCGATGGTTACGCTGGCCGTAGGATCGTTCATCTCGGCTTCGCCGTCTTCCCGGGTTGCCCGTTTCGTGGCCGCTGCGGCTTGTCTCGGGCCATCGGCCTTCTCCACCGAGCCTGTCTTGAGGAAGAAAATCTCCCAATCATCCGAGGAAAGCTTTCGGGCCCACGAGACGAAGCCTCGCTTCCCCAGCACGTCATAGAGCGGCAGAGGCTCGAAGGTGTTTCTCAAGTAGAAGATTTCTCCGTCGCGAACTTGCGCTATCGCGGCCATTATTCGCGCGAACGGGTCGGCGTGGTTGCGCTGATCTTCGCGGACGTCGAGGGAGATAGCGATCCCGGCGCCGGCAATCCAGGCCGGCTCAGGCGTGCCGGCCATCGACGGCAGGGTGAACTGCGTCTCTTCCGGCAGATCCTGGCCGATCGCGGCGTTGAGCTTCCGCACCAGCGCCGCCGGGTCAATCCCAGCCACTGCTGCCGCCTGTCCCACTGTTACGAGCCGGCCGTGGATGCGGCGCAAGATGGGGTTCTTCAGCCGCGAGAAGTGTGGGCTCTGGCGCAGGAGCACATCCAGCAGCTCCGGGTGCTCCTTCAGGGCCTCGCCGATCTTGGTGTTAATGGTTATTGGTCTTGCGGTGGTTGTTCCGGTCGCGCTCATAATGTTCCCTCACTAGTCTTCTCTTTCGTTTGCCGTCCGATCGGTTTGCGCAGATTCCGCCTGTGACCGACCACCTTCACCATCGCCCAGGCGAAAGCCAGAGCAGTAACCAACAGGATCGCGCCCCCGAGCGCCAGCGGGATATTGGTTCTCAGAGTAAATCCGGCGATCATGAGAAGCAGTCCGGCGTTCAGACCGTAGAGCTGGAGCAAGGCGCAGCGCTCGTTGAATAGCTGCTTAAGAAGCGGCACGTCTTCGTAGCCTAACCTGGGGGCGTACACCTCCCACCAGACTACGAACGGAACGACGTGGTACATAGCCCCGACGATGGTCATCGTCACCGCGCCGATCAGACCCAGATGCACGTGTATGGGTATAGCGCTGCGCCAGCCAAAGGCGCCGATGAAGATGCCGACGATAGACGTGGCGACCAGGTAGGCGATGCCCACCAGGAAGTACTTGACGGATATGTCCATGTGCGGCAGTCGCGACGGCCCGTGCCGCAAACTGGCCGCGATGATATAGGCGAAGGTCAGGATGGCGGCTAGAACGATGGCGCCAAACGCCGCGACCAGCAATGAGGAGGTGCCAAAAGCTATCGAAGCCGCCAGTCCCCAGAAGCCGGCATTGACAAAGTAAAACTGGGCGTCGGCCAGCCGGGGATGGCGCAGCTTCTTCAGCTGAAGCATCGGAACCATGCTGTATTCGGCTCCCATTATCGCCACGATGGCCCAGCCAAAGACCAGGACGTGGAGCATCAGAGGCCGGTCGGCCCAGGAAGGGGCGATGCCAACCGTCTGGGCGAAGAAAAGCAGGATGGCGACGACGAAATAGGCTAACGATGCCAGGTAGAAGCGCAACGTCAGGCCTATCTTGGTGAAATCCACGTTTGCCAGGATAATTATGGCTGCAAAAAGCAGCGCCCCGACGGTGTAAATGGCCGCGCTGATCGACAATGAGGCCGCATTCCCGGCCAAAGCGGCTCCCATCAGGCCGAGGACGCCCAGGTTCATCAGCACGAACTGGGGTATGGTCAGGCTGTCCCAGCGCAGGTCTCGGCCCTGAAGCGTGGGGAAGAACTGGTAGTAAGCGCCCATGATCGGGAAGCTCACCCAGCCTAACACGGCCGGGGCCCAGTGAACCAGATCGTTGGAAACAGGTACCAGTACCCTATAGACTCCGATGGCGAGGGTCAGCAGGAGGTACGCGATGGCCGCGACCATGTAGTAGCGGCTGATGCGCACCAGGGTAGTGGGTACAATCTCCATACGGCTACCTCCTTAGATGCCTGCCAGCATGCTTTCCAGCTCTGCTGCCCGTAAGTAGTTGGCGATCTTGACGTCGATGTTCTTCATCGGCAGCTCGCGAAGCTTGCGCTTCAGGGCGAGCCCCAGCTGCATTCCAATCGGGCAGAAGTTGCTCGTGAGCTCAAATGTCAATGAAAGATGGTCTGGTTCGACCACCAGATCCTTGATGAGCCCCATATCGTAAACGTTGCTCCCCGTATGGGGGTCCATAACTTGCCGTAGCTTATCGATGACCTGCTGTTCGCTTATCGCTGCCATGTCCAATCTCCTGCTTTCGTGTCCGTCTCTACGGATTCGTGGTTCCTCTTGTGTTAGTGTTAGTGTAGTGCAACCGCGGGGCAGTTCACCGCGACAAAAGTCACATTTAGCGCAAATTGGTCCAGGGGCGCGGTAGGGAATTCCAGACGCGAGAGGTCACCGAGGGGCCGTATCTGGTGCGGTGAGCGCCGAGGTTCAAGGGAAGGCGCATATAGATTGATGGTGGGCGAAGGCCGAGTTATTGTTGGAATCGCACAATTCAGTCCGAACGCGTGATGGAGGCGAGCCAGGCGCGAATGCCCCGGGGGTGCAGGTTGCTCTCCAGTTGCGCTGCCCGGACATAATTCACCTTCCATCCATCTGTAAACGTGGCGCGGATCTCGTCTTGCTTCACTCGTCGGGGCCCTTCGGAGCCGGGTTCGTGTTCGCTGAAGCAGAGCATGTAGTACGTGCCTCCCGGACGCACGACCGCGGCCAGGCCGCGGGCAAAGATGGCGCGTTCCTCGTCGGAGAGGGCATGGAATAATCCCGAATCGATGACTGTATCGAAGGTGCGATCAAGACGTTGAAGATCCAGAACATCGCCTACCCGGAAAGTGGCGACTATGCCACGTTGCTTTGCTTTTTCGCGCGCTCTGGCGATGGCGCTGGGGGCGCTGTCTATCCCCCAGACTTCGTGGCCGAGCCGGGCAAGGTACAGGGCGTTTTCGCCCGTGCCGCAGCCTACGTCTAGCACGGCCCCCCTGATTTCTCCCGCCTGAGCCAGGCGCACGAACTCCTTTTGCGGACGGCCAATGTCCCAGGGTGGCGTGCCCTGGTAGGCGGTTTCGAAAGAAAACATCGTGTTCTCCCCTCCCGATTCCCTTCCAACCTGTGGACAGTGTTAGCTTCGCCAACACCAGAGTCTGGATAGGTCACTATATACCTGTGCACAAGGCGTGCCCGGCGTTTGCGCTGGTCGGATGGTTCACCATTCAGGTAACATACAGCTATCGGGCGTTTGAGATGCAGCTCGCTGCCTCTCTACCAACAAGACGATGTGCATCTCGGTGTTCAGGCCGACTCGGTCTCGAAGACCCGAGTCGGCCAAGGCTAGGCCGTTTAGCGAAAAGAGTGACGGGAAAGGGCTTCAGAGGGGTCTTGCCACGGCGCGGCACTTGAACGTGAGGTGGCGACCGCTTATGATGGAGAGTAGTGCATGCACCTTTAGCGAAGATCTTTTTACGCAGTAACCTGAATCTGGGGCCTGCCCGGGCAGGTGGAATGGTGTGAGTTGCCGTGATCGTAAGTTCAGCCCTGGCGATTATCGTCGCCTATTTCCTGGGGGCGTTCCCCACCGGGTATGTCCTGGCCAAATGGCTGAAAGGGGTGGACATTAGGGAGGTAGGCGGTCGCTACACGGGGGCCAAGAACGTCTTCCAGGAAGTGGGCATAGCCGCGGGGGTTGCCACCGCGGTTGGCGATGTGGCCAAGGGCGCTCTGGCCATGCTGCTGGCCAGAGCGCTGCTGGTGCCGGATGCCGTCGTCGTACTCGTGGCCGTGGCGGTCATCGCCGGCCACATCTGGCCCGCTTTTCTTCAGTTTAGGGGAGGGGCTGGATTCGCTACCGCCCTCGGCGTGCTACTGGCGGCCCTGCCCAGGGAGGCCGCGATCATACTTATCCCCTTTGTCCTGTTGGAGCTGACCCTGGGGCGTAAGTGGGGCTTGGGGCCGACTGCCGCTCTGCTCCTGATCCCCATGCTGTTCCTTTCGTGGTGGCTCGGAGAGCCGTTGCATCTGATTGTCCTGCCGGTCGTCGTCGGCGCGCTGGTGGCGGCCAGGGTCTACTGGGTGCAGATTAGGAAGATTATTGACGATGGCGTCCGCGGGGCGAAGAGTCATTGAGTTGCGGAGAGCTGTTGCGTGAAGACCACAGTGGAAAGTCGCGGATGAAGGGCAAGGTCGCGCGCCGTCTATTCCACGTCTTGGCGGGCAGCATCCCACCGCTGCTGGGGTTTGTGCTCCCCAGGGAGTGGCTGCTGCTTTTCCTGGGGGGCCTGGCGGCCATCTTCGTCACAATCGAGTCTCTTCGGATTTTGCTGCCCTCCTTGAATGCAAGTCTGATGGGCTTCTTCTCCCGGGCTTCCACCGCCTTCAAAGAGCGGGAGGCGACCAGGCCTATCGGCTCGACCTACTTCCTGGTCGCGGCGTTCCTGGTGTTTCTTTTCTTCCCGAGGGACGTCGCGATCGCCGCGCTCTTCTACGCGGCGGTGGGAGACCCGGCGGCCGCGAGCGTGGGAGAGCGCTTCGGACGACGAAGGCTGGGCGAGAAGAGCCTGGAGGGGACGGGTGCGTTCTTTGCCTCGGTCCTTATCGTGGGGCTCATCCTTCTGCTGGCCGGAATGCGGCTCAACTGGTTGGCGGTGGCCCTCGGGGCGGCGGCCGGAGCTCTTGCCGAATTGGTGCCTGTGCGGCTGGATGATAACCTCACGATTCCGATCGTCGTGGCCGTGGTAATGGCTCTGGCGCTGTGAGAGCTGGGACTTCAACAGGTGGTGTACAGGGGCAGGGAGATGTGAAAGGTGGTTCCTCGACCCGGAGTGCTCTTGGCTGTGATGGTGCCGTCGTGGAGTGTCACGATGAGGTGCGCGATGTAGAGGCCCAGCCCCGTCCCATCGGTGCCCTGGCTGCTTCTGCCCCGGTAGCGGCGTTTGAAAATGTGTGGAAGGTCTTCCTCTGCAATGCCCGGTCCGTTGTCGATCACGTCGATGTTGATGCGATCTCGTCCGGGATAGGCCTTCATATGGACCTGGCTGTCCGGCTGAGTGTACCGTAGAGCGTTGGCGACGATGTTAGTCAAGGCTCGGTCCAGCAGGGTGCCATCGCCGCGAACCGGTGGTAGATTTGGGGGGATTGAAACCTGAATGCGCTCCGGATTACTGGCGCTGCTCATCCTGTTGGCGATGCCCTGCAGTAGAACTGCCAGATCAGTCAGCTTCACGCGAGGCGTGACCAGTCCGGCTTCGAGCCGCGTTACGTCCAGCAATTCGGTGAGCAGCGCGTTGAGTTGCGCGGTGCTGCCGGCGAGTCGTTGGATACCGCGATGAAGCTCGGGATTAGGATGGTTGATGACATCCTGCGAGCGCAGGAGGATATCTGCCTGCGCCTTCAGGATGGTGAGAGGAGATCGCAGGTCGTGGGCGAGCAGGGAGAGATGCTCATCGCGCAGGCGCTGCATTTCGACTCGAGCCGTAACGTCGCGGTAAACCAGAACCCCCAGATCCACCTGACCTTGTTCGTTGTGCACGGGCATCCCCGCCACGCTGACAAAGGCGGTTGTGCCATCGGGAAGCCTAATGCATTCCTCGGCGTCCCGAACGGTCTCTCCGCCCAACACGCGGTCAACTAGGGATTGTTTTCCGGTTTCGCCGGCTACGCCGGACATGTCTTCGCGTTTGAGCATCTCTTCGAAGGGCCTGTTAGCGTCCTTGACCCGGGCCATTCCCAGGAGTGCAAGCGCCGATCGGCTGGCCGTGGCCAGATGCTTATCTTGACGGATCACGAAAATGGAGTCCGTGCTGGTCTCGAAGATGGTCTCCAGCACGGCCCAGGGGCCGAGATTCACGCCCAGCAAGTGGTAGCGAAATATGGCCCATACCAGGCCGAGTGGCAGGAGCGCCCAGGCAGTGATGGTGATTTCCGGGCGGATGAGGTAGTGCTGAAAGCTAATCTTTGGCAGCATGCTGGCGCCGATAAACACTACCGCGGCGAAGCCGCTGCCTAGAGTCACCGGCCACAGTTTCCGGCCCAGCTTTGAAGCGCCGGAGAAGAAAGGCCAAAACAGGGCCAGCACGCCCATTGACAGGCACGCCGAAATGTAGGCCAGGCTGATTGGCTCCAGGGGGTCAAAGAGGCGTGTATCTATCAGGACCGCCACGGTGTACCAGATGCCGACCGGAACAACTGCCCAGACGAGCACACGCTGGGGGATGCCCCACCGTGGAACGGGAACCTTGCAAAAAAAGCAGGCAAAGGCGGCTGCCGCCGCCTTGGTGCTAATCCCATTGAGATACACGGCCCAGGGCTGGCCTGAGGCAGCCGTGATGGGAGTGGTCACCAGTGCTACCGATATCACTCCGCAAAGGAAGAGGAAGCGATTGGCGACCGGGCGATCCAAAGACTTGAAGTAGACGAGCAAGCCGGTGGCAAGGAACTCCAGGCTCAAAAGGATCAGGATAAAGTCGATAGCTTTCGGCCATGCGCGTTCGATGAGAAGGATGCGGCGGGAACCATTGGCGTTCAGCACCTCAAGGGCTGCAAAGGCCGGAGAATGGGCGGGTACCGGGATAATGCGTATACTGTCCCCAATTCGCAGGCCGGCATCCCAGGCGTAGCTGTTGGGCAGTACCGAGGTTACTCGCCGCGAGCCATCATCAAGCAGGTTTGTGCTCAGACCCAGGTCAGGCCGTTCGCTTTGAAGCACCAGAGATACCAGGACCAGCAAAGCCGCTACGACGGCCACTACTGCAGCGGGGAAGAAGAACCTTGTTTGAGCCGCTGTTGTGGAGTTCATTCGCCCCAGCTTGTCCTCAACTCCTAATGTGATCTGAGGCGGCCTATACCCTTATTATGCATACTGAAATCAATATTACAAGAGGCGAATTAGCGAGCCGATCAGGATGTGCGCGTTCTCCATGGCTGGACTCACCTCGGCGACTATCGGTCCCGCCCCGTTCGGAAAAAGGTGTGCTGGAGGTGGCGAAACAGAATGCGCTGGCGCCGTGTCCCTGAACTCCGGTAGGGCGCAATTGGGCCAGGGGAGCGGGACCGAAACAAGCCGCAACGAAGCGACGAAGGAGTTGGTATGTTGGCCGACGTATGGTAATATCATTGTCATCAGGAGGTGTCACAAAGTGATTGTGCTGATCAAGAACGACGAAGGCGAGACGGTAGGGCGGCTTGTAGCCGACGAGAAGACCTTTGCAAGTGGATCGCGGGGATACTTTGGCCAGGGCAAAGTCGAGATAGAATGCAAGAAATACCAAGTCCAGGTGCAACTGGTCGAGATTGGCAGCAAGGAGCAGAGCAAGGGTTAGGGGCTATACCTGAGCTATTCCCCGGTGCGTATCTCGGTAATCAGGTTCTTAATGAGAAACAGCACGTTGGCCGGGCGTTCGGCCAGGCGTCGCATGAAGTAAGGGTACCATTGTTCCCCGTAGGGCACGTAAATGCGAACGCGATAGCCATCGCGCAGCAGTCGTGCCTGCAGGTCTCGACGTATCCCGTAAAGCATCTGGAATTCGAAGTTTTGATTGCTTATGCCATTGGCCCGAGCGAATTCGGTGGCGTGCTCGATCATCTTCTCGTCGTGGGTGGCGATGGCGTGCCAGCGGCCGCACGACAGCAGCATCTCCGTCAGGAGCTTGAAGTTGCGGTCGACGTCGCTCTTATGGGGAAAGGCTATGTGAGCCGGCTCGTCGTAGGCGCCTTTGACCAGGCGCACGGTGCCTCCCATAGAGACAATTGTCTCCAGGTCTGACTTGCACCGGTAGAGGTATGCCTGGAGCGCCAGACCCACGTGTTCGTGACTGGAACGCAATCGCGTGTACAAGCGAATGGTGCGCTCGGTGGAATCGGAACCCTCCATATCGATCCACACGAAGTTGCCGTACTTACCGGCCCGCTCCAACACCGACAAAATATTATTGAAGCAAAGCTCGTCGTCCACTTCCTGTCCCATTTGTGACGGCTTGATAGAAACATGGGCCTCTATGCCGGAGATGGCTATCTGGTCCAGCATGTCCAGATAGTTGTCCAGGGCCTGGGAGGCCTTCCCTCTATCCGCCACGTGCTCTCCCAGATTGTCCAGCTCGACGGTCGCTCCCCGCCGGTTGAGCTCTTCGGCCGCGGCGATGGCCTCGCGGATGGTTTCCCCTGCGACGAATCTGGAGGCCACGCGCCAGCCTAGGTCGTTGTGCGTCATCAGTTGCCGCACCGGCTCATTGGTAGATAACGCCAAGAAAGTTGATCTCAGCATCGAGGCATCCCCCTTGTAACCCCCACGGTCTTCAATCTAATCATACCACAAGTTCATGGGACTCCGGTTCGAGCTGAAGATGGCAACCTTCGCTTGAGAAATCGATCATCGGGGCGCCCAAAACCCTTCGGAATTTCGAGAGCCTGACGATTATATAAATGTCAGCAATGCCACTCGAAGCAATTGGGTCGCGAGTAAGCGAATCTAGCTCGGCAAGAACAGCAGGAGATGAACAGATGTTGATTCTGGGGGGCTGCCCGCGATGCGGTGGAGCGCTTCACGACGAGCAAGACTATGAAACAGGGGTCTTGGTCTGGTATTGCGTGACCTGCGGTTGCGCGAAGTACGATCCTCAAGCCTCGGTTGTCACGCCGGTGAAAGCGCATTCCCGTCCCGAGTCTCTGAGCGCCTGAGGCCCGATAGCAGCACAGTCGCAAGCCTTGAGCCTCGAAAGCAAACGTGCTACAATCAGCCAAGCCACCTGCTACCAAAGATGCTGACCGGTTCTACGAGGCTGATTGTCGGCAGATGCCAGTCCCTAGTCCAGGGCGAATATGAGCGTCAAAATAGGGAAACACCCCTCAATTGAGGGGTGTTTCCTGTCTCTGTGGGTGAGCCGCCAGGGACTCGAACCCTGAACCGATTGATTAAGAGTCAATTGCTCTGCCAGTTGAGCTAGCGGCCCGATAAATGTCAAGCGACTGAACCTATTATAGCTATTAGGCTCCCAGACTGTCAAGGACGGTAAGGTGCTTGACATAATGGGCCTGTGGCTGTCTTTGCATCACGTGCTGAGATGCCGCTTGGCGCACAAAGAAATCCGGCCGTTCTTGCGCCGGACTGAATGGTACGCCTGGAGGGATTCGAACCCCCGACACCTGGTTCCGAAGACCAGTGCTCTAATCCACTGAGCTACAGGCGCGTTTCTAGGCGGGACAAGTCGCGCTTGCTCCGAAGGTAATTATAGCCCACCCCTTGGCGAAGTGTCAACGCAAACTGACGAGTGATCAAAACGGCCTGGTTTTGCGACAATAGTCACATACTCTCCTCTCGTTGAACCATAAAATAGACTCGACAGTACGCGTAAGGCAGGGAGAGGAGGTGATGATTATAAGCAAAGCTGTGAGGATTCTTTAGCCGGTGTTTTACCGGCCGGTATTCGACCCCCGCGACCCATTCAGGTTCATCGGCGTGCGGGCGACCAAGGGTGTGGAGATGCCCGACACGCGGGAGTTTACTCGAAAGGAGCAAGGAGAGCACGTGAAGAACTATCTATTGGCTTCCGTCGTAGCCGCGGTGATTATGGTGGGCTGGATCGTCGCCTATCTGACCACCTACAACGTCGGCTACACCTCGGGGGAAAACGGCCTCTGGTTTGCCGAAACGCAGGTGGCCAAAGAGGGCTGGTCCCAGTTCCAGAGCGCCGGATGCGCCCAGTGCCACAGCATACTGGGCCAGCAGGGCCAATCGGCCGGGCCGGACCTCACTTACGTGGGGAAGCGCTGGAAGGCGGACCAGATCAAACAGCTGGTGCGGAATCCCAGGTCCATTTTCCCGAACACGATGATGCCCGCCTTCACCAGGCAGTCTGACGAAGAGATCGATAAGATAGCAAGGTACCTGGAGACTCTTAAGTGAACACCGTTACTACGCTGATTTCTCCCCAATGTTTACGAGGAGGTAACTGATGGCTGCTCTGGCCGAAGACGTTAAGTATCGAAGCGCGGATAGCGTGGCGCTCAAGTTCGTTGTTGGTTCAGCTCTCGGGTTGATTGTCGTGGTCCTGCTGGGCTTCATCATGTCTCTGCAGATGACCAACTTTGGCGCCGGCTTCTCTATGTTCTTCCTGAACCTTAGAGGCCTGCACCTCCAGGCTGTCATCTTTGCCTGGCTATCGATGGCTCTAATGGGGGCGATGTACTACGCCGTGCCCCGCATCTGTGGTCGAGACCTGTTTAGCAAGACGCTGGGCAACCTGCACTTTGTCTTGCAGTGGGTCGGAATCGTCCTGGTGGTCATCACGCTGTTGCTCGGCTTCAGCGAGGGGCGCGAGTATCTGGAGCCTATCCTGCCTATCGACGTGGCCGTGGTGGTGATCTGGCTGATCTTCGTCGGCAACATTCTCGGCACCGTTCTGACCAGCGGGGCGAAGAAGATCCCTTACAGCGCCCTTTTCATCACTGCCTCGATCCTGTATCTGGGCGTCAACTACCTGGTCGGGATGATCCCGCTGCGCGGGTTGCCGGATGCGATAGCCGTCTGGACCTTTGCCCACAACGAGGTTAACGGCTGGTTCATGGTCGGTCTTATGGGCCTGATGTACTACGCGCTTCCCAAGCTGACGGGCCTCGAGGACGATCCTCCGTACAACACCAAGCTAACGCCGATTCACTTCTGGTCGCTTATGGTGTTTATTCCTCCCTCGGTGCTCCACCACCTGCTCTACAAGGTGATCCCGGTGAGCGAATTCTGGAAGGAAGTTGGCCAGTGGACGAGCGTGGGGATGCTGGTCCCGACCGTAATATGGACCTACATCGTCTATTCCTACATCCGAAACAGCCGCAAAGGGTTCACCCTCCCGCTGAAGTTCATGGCCGTTACTATGGGCTTCTACTTCCTGAACTGCCTGCAGGGCGCCGTACAATCGATTCGAGCCATCAACGACATCACCCACGGCAGCCAGTGGACGATCGGGCACGCGCATCTGGCGCTGTTCGGCTGGATTTCGATAGGAACCTTTGGTATCCTGTACTTCCTCCTGCCCCGACTTACGGGAAGGGACATTCGCAGCGAGGGCGCGGCAAACGCTCAGCTCTGGCTCGCGGCCATCGGCTTGCTGCTGATGTGGGGAGCCCTGTCCATTGGCGGGTTGATTCAGGGAAGCCTGCTGGCCTCCGGCCAGGGATACTACGCCGCGCGCGAGGCTCTTCAGCCCTTCTTCCTGGTTCGCATCCTGGGCGGCATCGCCATCGCGAGCGCTTCGATACTCTTCCTGTACAACGTAGTTGCCGCGGTGCGGCAGCCTGCCGAGGAACGAGTATCTGGCCGAGCGGCAATTGGTCAACAGCGCATCTAACCGTTTCCCGGCTAGGGTTACACCGCCTTAAGCGGTGTAACCCTAGCTATGGAATGAACCGGCGATCTTGGAGACGGCGAGTCGCGCATTCTCCAAGACCATCTCGATGGCGAGAGGAAAAGATGAGCACGGCCAAGTCTTTTGTGGAAAACAACATAGCTCCGCTGCGTCGTATCACTCAATTGTCCAGCATCTTGGTCGTGATGTTTCTGTTACTCGGCGGTCAATTTGGCCTGGACCTGGATGCCCAAAGCCTCAGGTTCTTCGGGAATCGCATTTGGACTCACGAGACCGGCATCATCCTCCTCGGTTTGGCTATCCCATTTGTGTTTCTGGCCGGCCTGTCCCTGGTATTCGGTCGAGCCTTCTGTGGCTGGCTCTGCCCTCAGACCGCGCTGTGCGAGCTCGCCGGCCGCGCTCAGAAGATGCTGGTCGATAGCCGAGGGCGCGGGACTGCGTACCGTGCGGTGCTCACCGCTGTGATCGGCGTTCTAGCGTTGGCGATTGCGCTTTCGGCCGGATTGGCCCTGGTAAGCGTGTTGGTCTCTCCTCAGACTCTCCTGCGAGCGCTGAGCGGCGAATTCACTACCAGCCTGCTCAAAGGGATCACGGTGGCCAGCCTCCTGGTGCTGGTGGATGTAGGCCTGCTGCGACACACTTTTTGCGAATGGATGTGCGTATTCGGTTGGTGGCAGCGTCTATTTGGCGGCCCGGGGGCGGTGCGTGTGGCCTTTGCTACCGGTCGGGCCAGGGAATGCGTGCGCTGCAGCGAATGCAAAGCTGTATGCTTCATGCGCATCGACCCGCGGAGGAAGGATCTCCCCGGCTCCTGCCTGAATTGCGGCAAGTGCATAACGGCCTGCAAACGGGTTCTGGCTTCGGTGCCCGCCGAGGGGCTGATCGGATACCGAGTCGGGAAGGCTCACGCCGCCCAAGCTCACCAATCATCGCTGGCGGCCCTTGGACCGCAAGGAATGGCCAGGGTCGCCG
>JAMDCE010000030.1:19643-23414 GCA_023489135.1 Chloroflexota bacterium | reverse complement strand
CAGGTCGGGACGCCCGATCTGGCGGAACTTGATCTTGCCGCCCAGGGAAGCCACATGCAGGTTGTTGTAGCCGGAGCCCACGTAGACCACATCGCAGTCCAGCAACCTCGCCGTCTCGACGATTATGCCGGCCATCTTGACAGCGTCGTTGGCCAGGCCCAGGAAGGTGTTGCCAGAATGAGTGATCGTCCACATGCCCCCACCGAAGAGGGTCACCGGAACGCGCTCCGTTGGCTGACGTTTGAAGGCAGCAAAAATAGTCTCTTTCGGCTTCATGGGATATTCCCTTCAAGTGCTCTTGATTGCCAACCGCTGCTCTGCCGTAGAGTTCAGCCCACCCCCGCCGGAAGCCCTGCTGGGCGCGCCGCCTCTACCTCGAGGAAACGCTCGCCTAATATAATTTATTTGATTGACTTTGTCAACAATTAATCGGGCTAACTGGCCTTGGTCGACTTGGCGACGCGAACAAAAGTCTGGATGTTTTCCAGAGGAACCGTGGGTGGGATATCACAACCGGCCATGAGGACGTAGCCTCCGCCTTCGCTGGCTTGTTCGATGCACTTCCGGCTCAATTCTTCCATCTGAGTTGGCGTTCCCTGGTCGAAAACGACCACGGGATCGATGTTGCCTCCGAAGCAGACCTTGCTTCCCAGCTCTTTCTTGGCCCTGACGAGGTCGACCTTGTGATCGACGCTCACGCAGTCGGCGCCGGTCTCGGCCAGCAGGTCCAACCGGTCCGAGGTATCGCCGCAGCAGTGCAGAAAGGCGTAGATGCCGCGCGAGTGCACCTTATCGATCACTTTTTTGAGGTAGGGTAGAGCGAACTCCTGGAACTGCTTGCGCGAAATAAGGTCGCCGGAGGCGCTGGGATCGGACAGGCTGATCATCTCCAATGTCCCATCGGCCAGGAGCGGCTCAAAGAAGCGGAGGATAAGGTCGGTGGTGAATTCGGTCATCGCCCTGACCATCTCCTTATTCTTGAAGGTTCCTCGCATCATTGCCTCGACGCCGTAAAATTGGCCGGCCAGGGTGAAGGGTCCCCAGGAGGTGGTGGTAACGATGTATTCGTCGCCGACGACCTCGGCCGTTCTCCTGGTGGCCTCGCGGATAGTGTTGATGATTTCATGGCGATCTAGATCTTCAGGGTTCAGTCTTCCGAGATCTTCCAGAGTGTTCACCAGAGGTTCCGCCGGGTAGGGAGCCCCAATGTCTTTGTATGTGAGCTTGCCGCCCAGCGCCTCCACCGGCACATTATTGTATCCGGACCCGACCCAGCAGACATCGCAATCAAGCAGCCTGGTGGTGTCAATCAGAACCTTGGCAAACCTGGCCGGGTCGTGGCCCAACCCAAGGAAGGTATTGCCGGAGTTGGCAATGGTCCACACGCCGACACTAAACAGGGACACCGGAATCCGCTCCGTTGGCTGGCGTTTGAAGGCGGCGAACATAGTCTCTTTAGGATTCACCAGGTTCCCCCTCGAAGTGAACTGGGCAGAGCGTTGCCGCCCTACCTCGGAGATTAACCTACTGACACGACACTGTGGGATCGGCGCGGCACTGCGCCTCGACACGGAGGGACCGCGGAGCTTAAGAGAATTGACAGTTTATTTATACACTAAATCCCGTTCGCTGTCTATATTCTTTCGCGGTTGTTGGGTTGGCAGTAGAGTATAAAGGTAGAGGCACGGCAGGCCGGGCCCCTACCAATCTGAACCACTTGTACAGCGGCGGGCTCTGGTACCCACCTGAAGTTGCCTCAGCGCACGCTCAACTCCCCCTTGGTTTGGGTGTGACATGTTCCCGAAAAGAGCGCAACCTTTTGGACATTACCCCTAATACCCCAAGGAGAGGCCACGGTATGGAATCCAGGTGGAAAAGACGCCCTCCCCGACTGAAAGGCCGGGATTGTGCCTCTGCCGGTGTATACCCGGTTACATTCGTGGTCAAACACTGAGCTCCTTGCCTGAGCGTCATCCAGGGCGGGAAGCCTCAATTGACGGAAAGCTGAACCATCTCCGCCGGTACGTTATTGACAACTCAGACAAGTGGGAAGGAAGTCACGACGAACTTCCGTAACCATAGAGGCAGCGGGTCGCAGCACCTCTTGGTGGCAGAGTTCTGGGCGTGTCATGTCTACAGGTCTCCACCTTAGCAAGACCAGGGAAGCCTATATGCTCGCTAATCTACGGCACCATACCGTGCGGTTGGTGCATCTGGTAGATTCGTTCACACTCCTCTGTGCCAAGGCCGAGGAAGGTGAAGGCGTCGTGTAGACCCGTCGAGGAGCAGCCGGGTAAGAAGATGCCTCTGTCCTTGTGTTCTTCGGCGCAATCCCCGATGACGAAGACGTAGGAATGAGGAGGGTTGTGTTCCAGAGCGTCCGGAACGTTGGTGGCTCGTCCCAGGATGCAAGTAATCTTGTCGACCTCAGCCAGCTTCTTTGGCCCATCGACGAAGGCGGGATGGTCACCTAGAAGAGGATCGATCCCTGTGCGAGTGAAACCGGCGCAGCCGTTGCACGCGCCTCCGGCGTAGACGTCGATCTTCGGGTGCAGTCCGATGAGGCTGATGGACCCGCGGCGGAAGTATCTCCTCACCTCATCGATCTGCCTGCCCCGCACCTCGATGTTTTCTAAATTACCTTCGCCCAGTCCATCTTGAGCCGCCGCTCGAATCATCCCGACTTCAAAGAGAGGATCAATTCCCATAATGGCCGCTCCGACGGCGTCCACGGCCACAGGATCGCCTCCCGCCATGATGAGGTTCATGTCCTTGACCAGGTCTTTGACGTAAGGGGAGCCCGGTCCCTGGCCCTGGTTAGCCCAAATGGCATCGACCACACTGAGATGGGGTTTGACCACCCGCATCATATCGACAAACTTAGCCTCCAGATCGAAGCGATGGCATTTCAACATGTCGCTCCAGGTCATGAGGCCGTGGCTCAATTTCATGTTTATGGTGATTACGGCCTGCTTGTGGGTCTTCAATTTGGGAAGGTAAACGATCACGTCGGAATCGAAGACAATCTTCGGAATAGCCACCTCCCCCAACAGGGCCTTGGCCCTGGGGATACGCACTGTGACGCGGGCGTCATCCTCCAGAGGAAGTATTCTATCCGCACCAGCTCTCATCGCCGCCGGGCCGATGCCGGTGGCCTCGAAGGCCTCGGCCGAGCTTTTCCCCAGGGCGGTCCGCTCGGCCACGACGATCTCACGAGGATTGATCTCTTCCCGAATCAACCCTACCACCGCTTCCACCACGCGGGGATCGGTGGAGAAGCCGGCCTCGGGACCGATGGCCCAGAGACAGTTGGGCTTGATCATCACTTTATCGGACGCCTTGATGAAAGACTCTAGCCCGCCGGCCAGATCCAACGCCTCCTTTACCATTTCCCGAACAACGGTCAGATCGCTTTGGCTGTACTTGTCTGGCTCTCCCGGTACCTGGTTGCGGTGAACTATGGAGACAATGGGTCTCTGAGTCTTGCTGGTCCCCGCCATGGATGTCACCTCCATCAACTATCGCCTCTCGCAACGGCCGGGCAAGTCTAGCACGCGCTCTTTATTTGTGTCAATTTTGGGGAATTCCGAAACTGTGGCGGAGGCGGGCGCTTCGCCTCTACCTCACCAGGTCAGGACTTGCTGTATCCGCACCACTCCAGCAGGAACAGGGCGATGGTCTTGGCGAAGGTCAGGCAGTCGTCCAGATCCAGTTCCTCGTCGACGCGGTGGATGTGAGACACATTGCCCGGGCCGAAAATTGACACAAATA
>JAMDCE010000030.1:0-19633 GCA_023489135.1 Chloroflexota bacterium | reverse complement strand
GGAAGAAGGATTACCCCTGCACTCTCGGGGTCGAAATCGGCCGGCACAAACTCGATGGGCGAACGCTCGGGATTCCACTCTACTGTGGGAGGATACTTTCGCAGCCAGGAATCAAGCTCGGCGGCGCGGCGGACCTGGTCCTCGACCTGCCCCTGGACGTCCTCCTTTTTCTCGTTGGGTAGATAGTAGACAGTGACGTAGAGCTTGCACTCGTGAGGGAGGATGAAGGTATTTCCCCCTCCTTCGATCGCAAAAGGATTGATTACTGGTAGCCCAGGTGGCAGAAGAGGGTGAGTCTTGAAGACGGCCCACTCCCGCTCCAGTTCGTTGAGCGCCGGAATAATCTTTGTGGCCATCTTCTCTATGGCGTTGGCCCCTTCCATCTGTCCCCCTGCATGGACGAAGTTCTTGCGATGGACCAGATGGAGCGAGTATGGGCTCCTGACGGTCACACAGGCGTTCATCACTCCGACAGAGGGGTGAATATTGCGGCCGAGCGAGCACTCGGCTACGATGGCGAAATCGGCCTTGTAGCCTCTCTTCACCATCTCTCGCGTGCCTGCTTCACCAGCTTCCTCGCCTACCGCGCTCTCGTAGAGCACGTCACCCTTTAGCTTGAACCCGTGGCGAATTAGGCTTTCCAAGGCGAACAAGTAGCCGGCCAGGCCGCTCTTCATGTCCGCAGCGCCCCGGCCGTACATCTTGCGGCCGACGACAACGGGATCATAGGGATCGTGGGTCCACTGGTCCCGGAGAGCCACTTCGGCGACGTCGATGTGACCGTTCAAGATCACCGACCGGCCGCCTCCGGTTCCTTTGAGGACACCCACTACGTCGGGTCGCCCCGGGTAGACGTCGAAAACGTCCACCTCCATCCCCATCTCTCGCAGCCTGCGCGCGGTCCATTCCTGGGCTTCCTTTTCGTTTCCTCCCGGTGGGTTAGGCGTCTCAAAGCGCACCAGGGTTCTCACCAGGTCGAAGAGCTCGTCCTCTCGCTGCTCTATGTCCTGCAAGAGTTCCTTCTCCGCTTCGTTCATCGAATCTCTCCTTGAAGGGTGATCGTCGCCGGCCTGGCCAGTAGTTCGCTGGAGAACTGGGGCGGGATCTGAAGGGAAACCGGAGGAAAGCATCGAGAGCCAGCGCAAACCCTTACTGGGCTTCTCGGGCAGGAGATGCGTAATTCGGCCGGACTAAACGTAGGGGCGTTCGGTCTCTCCCAGAACCCAGAGAAGGACTCTTCTGACGTCCTGGGCATCTCGGATGTCCGAGCGAAGCATCATTCCGTTGGGTTCGTCGATGCCTCGCTCCTCGATCTCTTTCTCCAGCCGCTGGATGCGGTCGTTAAGCTCGCGCACTTTGGCTCGGATGTCTTCCTCGGACCGCATGCTGCGTCCTTCCCTCCTAAGCTCTCAGCGTCCCGCAAATAACCAAGAAGCCACCCAGAAGTTTAGACTGGGTGGCTTCCAATTTCTTCTCGTGTTCGTCGCTAGCGGTCACCGCGACCCTTTCCCCATTTGGCCGTCCAGGGCGGCTATTCCTTGTCTTCCCAGCCGTGCCAGACCTTCGTCCAGGTGTAATCCTTCTTCCAGACCGGACCGGTAACCTTCTCCATTTCCTCGGCATAGGCATCCAGGTCGTTCGCAAAATCCGAGACCACTGCGTCGGCACCCTCGTGGGTTGGCCTAGCTCCACACTCTATGACGGCGTCCCGGAGGACATTGGGATGATCGATGATCGTGCAGGGCCGGAGCAAGTTGCGGTTGCAGGAGTACTCGTACTCGATGCCGTCCCGAAGGGCGTGGAAGAACGGTGAATTTAGCGCTTGCTTCAGAGTAACATCTCTGATGTTATCGGTGGCGAAGTGAGTGAAGACGCAAGGCTCGATCCAGCCCTCGCTGTTAATGTGGAGATAGTGGCGCCCCCCGGCGAGGCAGCCGTTGGTAAGCCCGCCATCGTTCCAAAAATCTCCGGCTAGCATCGGCTTGCGCGTTCGGAAGCTCATTATCCGCTCCCGGAACTCGCTGCGCTCCTCCGGACGGAGGAAGAGTTCTTCCAGGCCGGCGTCCCGTCCCACTGGCATGAACTGGAAGTACCAGCCGTAGTGAACGCCCTTCTCGACCATCAAATCGATGAATTCGTCGCTGGTGATGATCTTGTAATTCTTGCGCGTCCCCGTCGCCGAAAAGCCGTACATTGCGCCGGCTTCGTGCAGGTTGTCGAAGGCTTCCAGAACCTTGCTGAAGACCCCCCGCCCGCGCCGGCCGTCGGTCTCTTCGGCGAAGCCCTCAACGCTGATGCACGGGCAGGCGTTGCCTAACCGCACCAACTCTTTGGCCATCGGCTTGTCGATGAGAGTGCCGTTGGTATAAAGCTGGAAGACGCAGTCGTGGTTCTTCTCCAGGAGCGAGAGCAAGGGCTTATACATGAGAGGCTCTCCGCCGGATATCACGAAGAAGCGGATGCCCAGCTCTTTGGCCTCGTCAATTATTCTTTGGACCAGATCAGGTTCCATCCCCTGGTTTTGTTCATAGTTTCCGGCGTAGCAGCCAATGCACTTCAAGTTGCATCGCGCGGTGGGGCTGATGACCATCAGCTTCGGATCGGCCCCGATTTCCTCTTTGGTCTTATTGATCTGGGCTTCCAGGACAGGATCTCGGAAAAGGAGGCTGCTGATGAACTTTGCGAGATAGGTCTTGCGAACGTTGGGATGGAGGGTACTCAGGACGCGCTTTATGTAAGCTGAGCCGGGATGCCCTGGAGAAAGATACTCGCGCAGAAAGTCGACCGTCATCTTCTTCTGAGGGCTGTCGGCAAAGCGAGCCAGGATGTTGTCGACGATAAAGACGTATTTGTCCTCAGGCGCCTTGGCCAGTAGATTGAGTCCCTGGGAAAGCCCAACCTCAAAGGATTTCTGCTTCGCCTTGTCAACCAGCTTCTTGCCGGCGTCCAGCAAACCCCGATCGGTCTTGGGCTGCTCCCTCTCTGCTACGCTGCTCATCCACGTTCTCCTTTCTCCGAGCGGTGCGGTCGACGATGACGGCTGCGCCAGAGGAAAACCGGAAGCTGATCTCCATACCTCTGCCGGCACAGCTCTGCTTGATTCCCGCTATGAGGTTTGTCGCGAAGGTTGGAACGATTGGGCCTTCTTGTCAGGTTGAAGGGGTTACAACGAAGGCCGGAAAGGACGCCTAACTACCATTATACAAGAATATGGGCGCTTGGCAATACCAAAGAGCCCCATGTTGGCTCAGTCTATCTTCATGCCTTCGCCAACCAAGCGGACGTTAGAGAAGAATTATACAATTCTTTGGGGAAATGTCAAGCTAGTCGGGACTGTTTGGAGGAAATATGGACAGAATCGGTCGGAGAAGCCTCGGTGCGCCTCTTAGTGAACTGAGGCGCTGCCGGAGGGGAGGGTGAAGACGATGGTCGTGCCGTGGTCAGAGGACCCTTCCGTCCACATGCGCCCGCCGTTATTTATCACGATTTGACGGGAGCCGGTTAAGTCAGGATCGAGGGAATCGTCGGGAGTGGGGAGTCCCGCCGGCGACAAGGATTTGGGAGAGTCCGCTTGGGGCAAGAAGAACCTCCCCACGCCGTAGTCTTTGACGATCACCTGAGCTTCGCCGTCTTTCTGGCGGACGGTAACGTCGATGTCTCCGCCTTCCGGGCTGCGGTCGATGGCCCTCTGGATGAGATCGCCGACCACCCGCTCGATGTCCCGCGGCTCCCACTGGCCCGTGGGCTTGGGCAACTGGCTGCGTACTTTGATGCGATGGTCCTGGGTGGTCGACTGCCATAGCTCCACCACTTTAAGCACCACATCGACCAGATTCGTCGTGGGCCGGACATACGGTTCGACGGGGGTAGGCTTTTCCAGTGGTAGCGCCTGTAGTCGCGGCGGTTCCACACGCTCTACCCGGTGAAAAGTGGCCACAGCGCCGCTTCTTTTCCCGGTTTGGTCCCTAATGGGGGAGGCGGCAACCTCCACCGCTACAGTCTCATTCTTGCCAATCTCCATGCTGTAAACGGCTCGACCTTCTTCTCCCTCGAAGAGCGCTCGACCCAGGCAGGTGTCTTGGATCTTCACCAATCGCCCAAACGCATCCCTTGGTTTCCAATACTGCCATGTGGCCAGGGGCACCAGCAGACCCTCGTCCACCTGACGACCGAGGATTTTCTCCGCGGCCGCATTGTGCCGTACGATCGTGCCAACAGGCCCCACTACGATCAGTCCGTCGGACACACTTTCGACGATGACTTCCAGTTCGACTATCTTGCCCCTGAGCTGACTCTCCATCTTCTTAGGACCTTCGACCATTTCCTCAGCGACCTTCTGGATCTCTGCAGGTATTTCGGTGTTCTCAATAATCAGTCCACTCATGCTACATAACAGCTCTAGGCTGTTGCGATCGTCATTGGTGAAGGTCGTCTCTTCTTTAGCCAGACCGATGAACCCGATGCAGTCGTTCTGGACGACTAGGGGAGCAGCCATAAATGAGCTCAAAGCTGGTGGCCCGGCCTTCAAGTCGGGCCCTTCCAATGTACTCTGGATTTCCTCCATTGACAGCGTCTTCTTGCGATCGACCACGCCGTTTCTGAGGTCGCGGCGGTGGACCTGGAGGAAGTCTTTGTACTTTTCGACGTCGATCTCAGGCCGGCTGGCGCTAAGGAGCGCCACGATTCCCAGGTTTCCCGACGCTCGAACCAGGCTGATGGACCCGTAATCTGAAGTCGTTAACTTGAAACAACGATGGAGAAGAGATTCTGCTATCGCGGCTCTATCCGGCAGCTCTTTGAAACTGCGATAGGCCTGGAGCATAGATTCGACGTAATCTATGGATATATCCTCTGGTTCCTCGATGACCGGCCTCTCGCCCAAGAGCGTGAATAGAGCTACGGAGAAGCCGCCCATTTTCAGAAGCGGGTTAAGGTATGACAAAGACCAGTCTAGCTGAAACCCGAGGCTCGCCACGAGCTGGCCTGCGGCTAGGAAGAGTAGAGTGAAGCCCGCGTAACCAGCCCAACGATCGTTCCGCCCCGCGGCGAAAGCATAACTGGTCAGCGAGCCAAGAAGGGCCGTGACGACCACGGCCGTCGGCAACCAGGAAAAGGCAGACCCTAGCGTCGTGCTCTCAATTAGAACCGTGGCCAGCGCGGCGGTGGTGCCAATGAGCAGCGCAACCCCGAGCAAAAGGCCGCCGATCCATCCAAGAGCTTCACCGCGCATCGGTGGTCGAGCCGATACCGCCGGCGTTATGGCGAGAGGTAGGACTACGAGAGCGTACCCCATCGTCGATAGTTCAGACAACGCTTTCCAACTTGCAGGGGAGAGTGACTGATGGCCGACGCTCCAGGCCAGAATAAGGGCCAACATAAGGTTCGCGGTAAACGGGGCGGTAAAGGCGAGAGCGAGAAGCAACGGCCGGGAGCGACGAGTAACGAAAAAGCGTTGAACTCCAAGAAAGATGATAGCCGATCCCGTCAGCAGAGAGAGCGATTCGCCAGCCAGCGAAAAAAAGAACGGCCTGGGGTCCACGTGCCTAACCTGAAAAACATCGGCTGTGGCAGTGACCAGGCCCACCAGGAAGAGCAAGAAGAAAGCCAGGGCAACGAGACCGTAGCTCCTGCTTGTCTCTGCGTCGGCATTTTTGGGTTGGGCGGCGCTCTCCACGGCCATTCTGTCGCTTCCAGGGGGAGTCTCTTGAGGTCAGCGGTGGGACCTTGGCCATACTACTTCCCTATCTACTCTTTTTATACCTTGCTGAGCCACTTGTCTATAGCCCTTTAGTCTTGCCGCCTATGGGTAGAAGGTCACGTGTTCAGTTTTCGAGGTCCTCCGCAGTACCTCTCTTCCCTTCAAATAAGCAACGACTATTGACGGAATGCGTATACTTGTTACACGCTCACTACGCTGGTGGCAGCCTATCGCGGTCCCTTGGGCGGAAAGCCTGGTAACTGATTGGAAACGGTTAAGTCCGGTCCTATTGGTGCCCATTGTCTCCTCGTCTCTAAGAACGGCCTTCTTGACGGTTTCGTCCTCTCGTTGTATTGCCAATGATATCGCTCCGGTTCACCGTCACTATTCATCGACAAGAGCCATTCACCACTAGCGCCTTGGGGAGGAGTAAAGAAACGCCGTGTCTCCCTCAACATCTCCTGTGCCGAAAGCTCTTCTAGAGGAAATCCATGCTCGCTGGCTAAGGCAAGTTGAACTATCTTCGGCCAATGCCAATGTTGGAAGTGTGCTTGACAGAGTACTCGACCTTTGCGGGCCCTTTCTTCTCCAGATCGCGGATCACCCTAACGAAATTGAATTTGAAGATCTGATCTCGGCGCTGACTGGAATTCAGCGGGAAGCGGAGCTGGATCTTCGCACCTTGTTCAGATGCCTCTTGGCGCTCGGCCCCGCGGTCGCGGTGACCCTTTCTATGAACGGAGTTGAAGCAACGGCCGCCGCGTCCAGGGTTTCCAGAATCAGTGATCAGGTTGCTATCGTGGCGGCGGAACTCTCTCGCCGGGACATCGAGACGGATGCCAGGGATGGTTCCCAGGCAGTCCAGGGCAAACTTGAGTTTCACCAACGTACCTTGGAGCGGAAAGTGAGAGAAGTTTCGGCTTTGAACGCCAGCCTGCGGGCGATCAACTCCCACTTAGATATCGAAGAGGTGCTGGATACCATAGTGGCTGAGGCTGCGGAACTAATGGGAGTCAGCGCATGCGCCATATGGGAACTGGATGAGGAGATACAGCAACTAGCCGTCAAAGCGGCTCGGGGTTTCAGTCCAGAGGTGCTCAACAAGACAAGAGGGCAGGTCGGTTATGGGCTCTTTGGCCTTGAGGTGCAGGAACTCCGTCCCATGGCGCATCCTAATCTTCAGGTGCAGGGTTTGCCGCCCGAAGTCGCTTCGATGCTTGAGGAAGCTGGTTTCGACGCCGTTCTGGCCGTCCCAGTGGCTTACAAAGGGAGGACCTTCGGAAGTATGGTGACCTATTATCCGGAGCCTCGCGAATTCTGTGCAGAAGAAATTTCGCTGCTCTCCATCTTCGCCGATCACGCCGCTTTAGCTATCGAGAATGCTCGCCTGTACGGCAGCCTCAAACGGAGACTTTCAGAGAGCCTTAGTCTGCATGCGATTGGGACGGCACTTGTGCAGGAGCTAAGTCTGAAAAGGATCCTAGAAGTCGTCGCAGACCAGGCTTTGAAACTTACCAACTCCACCGATGCCTTTGTTGCTCTTCCCACGCAGAGCAGGAAATACTTGGAGGTACGAGTAGCCGTGGGCCGCCGGTCTTTCAAGTCCAGGACCTTGCGAATTCCTGTCCAGGGATCATTAACGGGGCTAGCCCTAGCTACGGGGGAACCCCAATTCAGTTATGACGTTCCTTCGGATGCGCGGGCCTTTCAGCCAGGTGCCCGGCGGCTGGAGGCCGAGTCTGCTCTGATGGTGCCGATGAAGGGAAAGGACGGTGCCGTCGGAGTAATCGTAGTGCACAACAAGCAGCACGGGCGCTTCAATCAGGCCGATGCGGAGATACTGAGTCTCTTTGCCAACCAGGCGGCGGTAGCCATTGAGAATTCACGCTTGCACGATGAAGCCCGCAAATTAGCCGGAGTCGAGGAGCGCAATCGCTTAGCGCGGGACATCCATGACACTATTGCTCAAAGCCTCACGGCGATAGTTCAGCGTCTTGAAATGGCTGAGCATGACTTTCATGGAAACCCCAGCAAGGCCCAGATCGAACTGGCGCGTGCGAAAGCTGCAGCGAAAACCGCTCTTCAAGAGGCGCGTCGGTCCGTTTGGAACTTGCGGACATCTCCTCTGGAAGGTTGTTCCCTTCCCCAGGCCATGAAGAGAGACGTGGAAGCTCTGGCTGAGGATGGAAGTGTCGAGGTACGTTTCCGGGTCAGCGGTGAAGAGAGACGACTGACGGCTGAGATCGAGGCGAGCCTATACCGAATCGCACAAGAAGCCCTGAACAATATCCGTAAACACGCTCACGCCCGAAATGTCGACGTAAACTTGCATTACGGGCCCTCTGAGGTAAAGCTCACCATCTCAGACGATGGAATCGGGCTCAGTGATAGTGGGGAGAGTACCGTACCATCGAAAGAGAGAGGATTTGGTCTAATAGGCATGCGGGAAAGAGCCGCGCTGCTAGGAGGGACATTTTGTATCTCGAGTAGCTCTCAGGGAGGCGTGCTTATCGAGGTTGCTATTTCAACTCAGGAAGGGCATTTGATGCTGGCTGATGAGCGAACAGGTGGCCAGCCTGGCGGCCAATCAACGATCAGAATCCTCGTTGTCGATGATCATCCGCTCGCTAGGCAGGGGATTTCATTCTCGCTAGACGGGCAGGAGAGTATCGAGGTTGTGGGTGAAGCCTGTGATGGGGTGGAAGCTGTGCTCAAGGCTAAGGAGTTGCAACCGGATATTATACTAATGGACCTTCGAATGCCTCGCCTCGACGGAGTGCAAGCGATTCAGCGTATTAAGACTTTGCTTCCCAAAGTCAACGTGATTGTTCTTACTACATATGATGACGATGACTTACTGTTCCAGGGCCTCAAGGCCGGTGCCCGGGGATACCTGCTAAAAGACGTGCGAAGGGAGGATCTTATTCGCGCCATCCACACCGTAAACAAGGGTCAGTCGCTGATTCAACCCGTTATCGCTGGGAAGCTGGTCGAGAGACTTGCTTACGGTCTGGATAAAGATGGAGGGAGGAAGGTACTGACCGAGCGTGAGTATCAGGTGCTGCGGCTTGTTTCGAAGGGCGATCGCAATAAGGATATCGCTGAGGCGCTTTGTGTGACCGAGCGAACGGTGAAAGCGCACGTTGCCAGTATTTTCGCCAAGCTACAAGTCAGTGATCGTACAGAGGCCGTAACTCAAGCTCTCCACCGGGGAATCATCAGCCTAGAATAGTACCTACCTTGGAGCAACCTCATAGGGAGCCCTATTGCACTAAAGGACAATATGAATATTGTCCTTTTTTACATCCAGAATTGCGCTATTGGTCAATTGTCTAACTGAGCGTTGTGTATAGACTGAAGAGAGTTGCGGGCACGCTGAGACTGTATGCAAGGGCTGAAGTTGGAAAGAACTAACGTCATAATAGTCGAGTCCGATGAGGCGGCGTGCAAGACCGTAAGTGCCTGGTTGGAAAAGGAAGGCGGCATAGCCGTTGTCGGAGAGGCTGGGAGCGTGGCCGAGGCCATGCAGATGGCTCATTTGCGGCAGGCCGACGCAATTCTTTCCGAGGCCAGATTGACTGATAGCTTAGAAAGCGGTCAGCCTGGCACGCCCAAGGAACGCCTTGCCCGAGTGGAGATGATCGTGCTCGGTAAACACCGGTTGGAATCCAGCGACTCCTTCGCCACGACTGCCAATCGCTATGTGCTGGCCGACTACACGTGGACGGAGTTGTCGCAAACGTTGCGCCAGAGGACAGTTCGGAACAGCCTTGGTGGCAGCAAGCCGCACGACGGGAAAGGAGGCGCACCTTGAGCTAAATCGCCAGCTCAGCAGGGCGAGTTCTAACCAGTGACGTTCCACTCTTTACGGTCTCGGTATCTCCCAACTTTGAGAGGAGAGGAAGTGACATGGCTACAGATAGTTCTATTCGGGAAATAGACACGCCAATCTACAAGGATGAAGTTGTAAAGGTTGAACCGTACGGCGTCGAGCATATTCCCGACGCGGAGCGACACGGGAAACCCTGGTCTCTTTTCACCATCTGGTTTGCCGGAAATGTGAACATTGCCGCTTGGTTAGCTGGGTTCCTTGCGGTAACGCTTTTTGGCCTGGACATAGTGACCGGTATTCTCGCTGTGCTTATCGGGAATGTTCTGGGCGGTATCGCCATCGGTATCCTCAGTGGAATGGGAGCAAAACTCGGGGTACCCCAGCAGGTGCAGTCGAGAGGGCCTTTTGGCTTTCTCGGTAACTTCGGTCCTCTAGCTTCCAACGTCGTCAACAGCGTCGGCTGGGGGGCGGTCAATAATATCTTGGGCGCGTGGGCATTGCAGAAGTTCCTCCCCATCGACTTCCTGCCAGCGCTACTTATCATGTCCGCCATCACGATCGTCGTTACGGTGTACGGCTACAACATGATTCATCGGATGAACCAGTACCTGACCATCGTTCTGGGCCTGATGTTCCTGGTAATGACGATCATTGCCATCCCGCAGGGCAACTTCACTCTGGCCGCTAATCCAGAGGCTCCACTGGCTTTTATGGGACCCGTCGGAGCCTTCATCACCGCCGTTGGGGTCTACTTCTCCTACATTCTGACCTGGATGCCCTTCGCCTCGGACTACTCCCGTTATCTGCCAGCCAAGACCCCCCTTCGTACCAGCGCTGGATATACCTTCGCCGGCGTTGCTATTGGGACCATCTGGCTGCAAATAGTGGGCGTTATCGTGGCGAGCGTAGCCGCGGGCAAGACGCCAGTCGACATGGTCGTCAACATGGTGCCTGGCTTCTGGATTCCGATGATCGCCGCCGTTTTCCTGGGGCAACTCTCCACTAACGCTTTGACCATCTATGGCGGCGCTCTTTCGGCGTGTGCCTTTAGGATTCCCATCAAACGCTGGATGGCCGTGATTCTCATTGGCGTAATCGCTACAGCTGTCGCCCTTTGGGCCCAGGCCGATTACGCCAGCAAGTTCGAAACCTTGCTCCTGGTGCTGGGATACCTGATCGCCCCCTATGTGGCTATCTTGATAGTCGATTTCTTCGCTATCCAGAAACAGAACGTCAATTTACATTCCCTCTTTGGCGGGGCGCGCGTGTTCAACTGGGGCTTAGTGGCATGGGTGATTGCCGTGCTGGTGACCGTGCCCTTCTGGAGCCAGTCTCTCTACACCGGCCCAATCGCCACTGCTTGGCCAGAACTTGGAGATGTGGGATACTACATCGGGTTTGCGGTGGCTCTAATTGTCTACTGGCCACTAGCCAGGCTGCCATTCCCAGGAACCAAGCGTGAACCGCAGGCAGTGGTAACAGCCATGGATCAAGCCTGAAGAGCAAGCGAGTGCTAACGCCCCAGGCGCTACGAAAAACGGCCGGGCCTGGGGCGTTAGCTTGAACTGCGATTGGAGGAAGTGACGTGAAGCTAGTCGATCTTAGTCTATCTGTCGTGCCGGGCTCTGTCAGCGAGCCGGACTTTGGCCCCCAATTTGGATCGCCACCGGAGATCGAATATTTTGCCCACAGAGAAGGGGCCGAAGCCTACAAATACCTCTTTGGTTGCACCAACGACGACTTGCCCGATGGCCTGGGCAACGGGATCGATAAGATTATGTCCATCACTCATTCCAGTACCCATCTAGACGCTCCGTGGCACTTCGCGCCGTTTACAGACAATGATCGGGGCAAAGCTGCTAAGACCATCGACCAGATTCCTCTGGAGTGGTGCTATGGCGACGGAGTGGTGGTCGACGTTAGGGATGTTCCGATCAAGCAACCGATCACAGCGGCACATTGTCAGGAGGCACTAGCGAAGATAAACTACAAAATCAAGCCGCGTGACATCGTTTTCTTCCAGACTGGGGCCGACAAACTGTGGGGAAAGCCAGAGTACCAAAGCGATTTCCCGGGCATGAGCAAGGAGGCGGCCATCTGGTTCATCGATCAGGGCGTTAAAGTTATGGGAGTCGATGCCTACAACTTCGATCTCCCTTTCCCCACTCAAATTGAAATCTTCAAGCGGACCGGTGACCGCAGCGTGATAGAACCTTGCCATTACCTAGGCCGGGAAAGGGAGTACCTTCACATCGAGAAACTGGCCAACTTGGATGAACTTCCCCGGCCTTTCGGATTCAAGGTCTCGTGTTTTCCGATCAAATTCGAGAAGGCTAGTGCCAGTTGGGTGAGAGTCGTGGCTTATGTGGAGGACTAGGCCTGCCAACGTCCGCAAAGACTTCAAATTAGAAGCCGTGGGAAGGACTTTATGAGCAAGATTGTGGGGGTAGACACAGGGGGCACTTTTACCGACACCGTTATCGTCAATGAGAAAGGCGACGTCGCGATTGCCAAGCAGCCATCCACACCTGGCGAATTCGCTCAAGGGGTTTTGAATAGCCTAGCTGACGGCGCTTTAACGCTTGGCGTGACGACATCCGATCTGCTGTCAGAGACGGCCGACTTCCTGCACGGGACGACCATCACGGCCAACGCGGTAATCACCAGAGGAGGGGTGAAAGTAGGCCTTATCACTACGAGAGGCCACCGCGATGTAATGTTCTTCATGCGCGTTGCCGGGAGAACAGCCGGGTTGCCCTACGAAGAGTTGCTCAACTACCCGACGACGGGCAAGCCGGAGCCGATAGTTCCGAAGCCCCTGGTCGAAGAGGTTGACGAGAGAGTTGACTATAAGGGTGAGGTAATCGTGCCTCTGAACGGGAGAGGTACGCGTGAAGCTATTCAGCGCCTGCTGGATAAGGGTGTAGAGGCCATTGCCGTTTCTCTTTTGTGGTCTTTCTTGAACCCTAAGCACGAACAAGAGATAAAACAGATGATTCAGGAGACGGCTCCGCACGTAGCCGTGTCCATCTCCAGTGAGCTTGTTCCGAAGATGGGAGAGTACGAGCGTACTGCAGCCACCGTTATGAACTGCTACACGCTGCCTCTGCTGTCGCGATATGTTCGATCTCTGGACGGCGAGCTCCAGCGCCAGGGCCTCGAGACCCCACTCCTGATAATGCAGTCCAGTGGAACGGTAATGACGGCTGAAGAGGCCGAGGCTGCGGCGGCCCATACTCTGTTCTCCGGCCCAGCCGGGGGTGTGATGGGTTCACGTTACATCGGCGCTCTGCTGAATCACCGCAACATAATCTGCACCGACGTTGGGGGCACCAGCTTCGACGTTGGGCTGGTCGTCAACGGAGAACCAGTCTTCAGACCAGTCTCTATCATAAACCAGTATCACATTGCGCTCCCGATGATCGACATTGTTTCCATTGGAAGCGGAGGAGGTAGCATAGCTAAAGTGCAACACGGCCGGACGCTACGAGTGGGGCCCGAGAGCGCCGGAGCTTACCCGGGACCGGCCTGTTATTGCCTGGGAGGTGACGAACCGACGGTAGCTGATGCCGATGTGGTCCTCGGGCATATCGACCCGGACTACTTTCTTGGCGGCAAGATCAAGCTGGACAAGGCGATGGCGGGGGCGGTGATCAAGAGGAGAGTGGCCGATCCACTGGGAATGACGGTAGTCGAAGCAGCCGCGGCCATAGTCGACATCGTAAATAACCAAATGGCCGACCTGGTCAGGCGGTGCACGGTGCTTAAAGGATATGACCCGCGAGACTTCGTGCTGTACCTCTATGGAGGGGCAGGACCAACCCACGGGACGGCTTACGGCAAGGACCTGGAGGTTCAGTCCATCGTCGTGCCTCTAGGGAATCTGGCGGCGGTCTTTTCGGCTTTTGGCATCGCCACGGCCGACATGGGCCACGTCAATGAGCTTTCAGAGCCGGCCAGAGCGCCATTCTCGACCGAGAGACTGAACCATAATTTCGATCGATTGGAGCAGAAGGCCGCCGCTCAACTGCGACGCGAGGGCATAGATGACGACCAGATGGTTCTGACGAGGAGCATTGACCTGCGCCATCGTGGCCAGGTTCACGAGGTGCCGGTGCCTGTACCATCCAGGACGCTAACCGGGGGGGACGCCGAGAAACTGATCGACGACTTCGAGCGGATCTACGAGCGATTGTACGGTGAAGGATCTTCGTTTCGCGAGGCTGGGGTTGAATTGGTAACCTACCGAGTCACGGCTAGGGGCAGATTGCCGAAGCCAGTCTTGGCCAGATCTACCAAGGTCCGTTCCGATGTGGAAGTGGCCCGCAAGGGAGAGAGGCCGGCATATTGGGGAGAGTACAAGCAGTTCTCTCCTACGCCCATCTACGATGGTGGAAAGTTGCTGACTGGGCATACCGTGGCCGGGCCAGCAATAATCGAGATGGCGGCGAGTACTATGCCGGTGCATCCTGGTCAAAGGGTTACGGTGGACGAGTACGGCAATCTTGTCGTGACTATTGGAGGCGCCTAAGATGGTTCAGAGAGTGGTCGGCTCAGACTACTTCATCGGGATGGACAAGGACCCCAGAGACCTCCATATCTCGCCGAAACTGAAGCTGCACACGGTTCCAGGTTACTCCGACTTGGACCCAACTACCTTTGAGGTGCTGCGGCACCGCCTTTGGCAGATCAACGATGAGCAAGCGGCCACCATCAAGAAGATCTCGGGATCGCCTGTCGCCACAGAGGCCCATGATTTCAACGTGGCCATCGCCGATGAGTATGGGCACGTCGTCTTCGTAGGTCCTTACGTTACCTTCCACACGGGCATCGTCGACCTGATCATAAAATGGATCTTGGAAAACCGCAGCGACGATCCCGAGATTCACGATGGTGATATGTTCCTCTGTAGCGACCCCTGGGTGGGAGCGATCCACCAGAGTGATGTAACCATTGTTTCACCCATCTTCTACGGAGATTCACTTTTCTGTTGGACCGCCTGCACGATCCATCTGCCGGACGTCGGCGGGGTGAATCCGGGAAGTTTCTCGCCTTCGGCTAAGGACGTGTTTGCTGAGCCACTGCCGATCCCTCCTATCAAGCTGTGTGAGAAGGGCAAGCCACGACGTGATGTATGGGATATGTTCCTGCGGCGGTCGAGGGTGCCACACCTGGCCGGACTCGACATCCGGGCGATGATCGCCGCCAACAACGTGTCCAAAGGGCGCATTCTGAAGGTTATGGAGAAATATAGCGCTCACACAGTCAAGGCGGTAATGAAGAAATCGTTGGACTATGCCGAGGGACTATTGCGGGAGCGGTTGCAGGAACTGCCTGACGGAGTGTGGCGCCACATCGACTACATCGACTGCTGCACCATAGGCGACCGGGACATCTACAAGGCCGTGCTTGAAATGACCAAGGAAGGTGATCACCTGCACTTCGACTACACTGGGTCGGACCCCAACGCCGGTATGATGAACTGCGCCTACTCGGGGGGGAAAGGCGGGTCTACTACGGCCGTGCTAGCGATGCTTTGCAAGGGCATACCGTGGGCAATTGGAGGCATCAATCGCTGCCTTTCCTTTGAGATACCGCGGGGCACCGTAATCAATGCGGAGTTTCCTATCGGGGTGAGCATGGCTTCTATCAGCGCAACCCAGCTTTCGGTCAACTGCGCCATTCAGACCATTTCGAAGATGTTGGCCAGTCACCCTGAGCACAAGCGACAGTTGCTAGGTGGGTGTGCGGGATCTTGGCCGGGGTTGGTGGCACAGGGAATCGACCAGCGGGGAGAGCCATTTACCAACGTGATCATGGACGCGGTAGGGGCTGGAAGTGGCGCGCGGTCGTGGCGTGATGGAGATGACACAGGCGGTATTCTCGTGTCGCCGGGAGGAAACGTTCCAAACGTCGAGACGAATGAGCTCATGTATCCCATTCTGTACTTGTACCGGAAAGAGGAGATAGACTCGGGGGGGCCGGGGCAATACCGTGGTGGAACGGCCGGCACGACCTGCTACATTCGTCACGGCACCGATCGGCCCATAACACAAGTTGGACCCTGCTGGGGTGTTGCCCTTCCGACAGCCGTTGGCCTCTGCGGAGGGTTCCCGACGATGACCGCTTGTAATCGCCTCCTTCGGAAGTCCAACATCAAGGAATGGTTTGCCCGCGGCGAGATTCCAGCAGATATCACGGATCTTGAAGGGGAAATGGAGTACTTGCCCGTCAAGTACCAGAGCGACCAGTGCGGGGACGACGTTTATGCCTGCCACTACCAGGGTGGAGGAGGATACGGGGATCCTATCGATCGCGATCCGGCCTTGGTGGCCAAGGATGTCGTGAATGGCTACGTATCGCTGAAAGCGGCCAGGGAGATCTACGGGGTGATCGTCGATCCGCAGAGCGGCGAGGTGAAGGAAGCAGAAACGACAGTTCAACGTGAAAACATTAGAAAAGCGCGGCTGGCGTGAAGAGAGGAGAGTTGAATGCAACTGATCGACGAGCACCTCGAACTCAGCGACGAGGGAACTGTCAAATGTCGAAAGTGCGGGCACATCTTTTGCCACCATATGGAGAACTACAAGTCGCACGCTTTGGCGAAGGAAGCCGAACTCTCCGATTATGGAATACTCTGCGCTGGCCAGCCTTCAAAGCGATACACCGACAGAGACGTAGTCTTCCGGCAGTTTTTCTGCCCTGGCTGCGCGACGTTGCTGGAAAACGAGGTCATTCTTAAGGAACTTCCTCCTATTTGGGATAAAGAAATCCACCCAAAAGTAGCAAAGTAGTCGTTGCGGAATCGCTGATCAACACGTATTTAGCTTGAAAGGAGACCTCAGAATGCGACACGAGACCATCGATAATCCTGAGAAACTAGCGAGGCCACATGGACCTTGGACCTGGGGAGCCAAGGTAGGTAATATGGTTTTCACCTCCGGGCAGGCGGCATTGAATGCAAAGGGAGAGATAGTTGGTCGGGGAGATATCAGGGCACAGACCCGCCAGACTTTAGAAAACATCAAGGCGACGCTAGAGGCGGGTGGGGCGACGCTGGATGACGTGGTCAAGGCTACTATCTGGCTAACCGACTGGCGCAATTATGATGGCTACAACGAAGTCTATGCTGAGTATTTCGGACCAAACTATCCACCCCGGGCGACGGTACAATCTGGCCTGGCTCTTGAAGGGCTATTGATAGAGATCGACGCTATCGCCGCAATAGTGGAGAAGTAACGGATCAGGAGAGAAGTACCTGGGCGCGAAGCATTCGGTCAAGGGCACAAGAATAAACTTCCCATAGTCTGACTGTGATCTGGCAGATGTACGAGACCTGTGGATGGTTACAGCGAATGCCTCGCCCTTACCTCTTGTCCCTGTAGAGGAAGTCTCGAAGGGCAGATTGCAGGAGATGAGGATGCAGACGTTTGAGTATCACGAGCCAGGCTCCATTAGTGAGGCTGTAGCGCTTCTCGAGGAGTACGCCCCTGAGGCCAGCCTTCTGGCGGGAGGGACCGATCTGCTGCCGGAGATGCGCTACGGCAAAGCTCAACCCAGGCACGTAATCAGCTTAAAGGACCTACCGTCGCTGGCCCGGCTAAGGACCTATGACAGCTCAGCCCTGGGTATAGGCGCCACAACCACTTTCAAGATGCTGGAAACAGCGGGTGAGCTTTTGGCTAGCTCCTATCTCTGTACTCTTGCCGACGCTGCCGGGAAGGTCGGCTCTGCTCAGATTCGTAACGTAGGGACGGTCGGAGGCAATCTGTGCCACGCGGCACCCTCGGCTGAAATGGCGCCACCTCTTCTCGTTCTTGATGCAAAGATCAAGATCGCGGATCCTCAGGGTGAGAGGGAGATCGCGCTGCAAGACTTCTTTCTGGGTCCAGGAAAGACGGTGTTGGCGCCGAATGAGATGCTTACAGAGATTGTGGTTCCACCGGCCCCCAGTCACGCTGGCGCTGCTTATCTTCGCTTCAGCAGACGCCAGGCTATGGATTTGGCCATCGTCGGCGTCGCCGTGGCGATCTCCTTAACCGAGAACGGCTCTTGTGCAAGGGCGAGAGTTGCTCTGGGTGCGGTCGCGCCGACACCAATACGGGTGGCGCGAGCGGAAGAGATTGTGATAGGCCAGCTCCCGACGCAGGAGCTAGTTTACGAAGTAGGCTGTATAGCAGCGGAAGAATCGCGCCCCATCACAGACGCCCGCGCTTCGGCTAGTTATAGGAGCGCCCTTGTCGCTGTCTTGGTAAGGCGGGCCTTGGAAAAAGCTTTGGAAAGAGCGCGGGTAGATTTAGCCTGACGTGAAGGTCCTGCGAAGAGGGTAGATGAAGGTGAAGAAGAAAGTTACTTTGAGGATCAATGGTCAAGATTACGAACTCACGACTGAGCCGCACCGGTCGCTTCTCGACGTTTTGCGTAACGATCTGGGTTTAACTGGGACTAAGAAGGGGTGTGATGCGGGCGACTGCGGGATGTGTACTGTGCTGGTCGACGGGAAGGCCGTCAACTCCTGCCTACTTCTGACAGTAGAAGCCAAAGGAAAGGAGATCATAACCGTCGAGGGTCTGGCCGGCGTTGAGGAGCTGCATCCTCTGCAGGAGGCCTTTATGCAATACGGTGCCATTCAATGCGGTTACTGCACATCCGGGATGTTACTCGCGGCCAAGGCTCTGCTCGATGAGCGGACCAACCCAACTGAAGAAGAAGTTAGAAGAGCCATCGCCGGAAACATCTGCCGTTGCACTGGGTACGTCAAAATCGTGGACGCAATAATGGCGCTAGCCGGGAGTTAGAGAGGCGACGACATGATGAAGAACTTATCCAGCATGGGACGCTCTTTGCCGCGACTGGAATCTGTAGAGAAGGCGGTGGGAGCAGCAAAATACACCGTAGATATGGCCCTCCCAGGTATGCTCCACGGCAAGATTTTTCGCAGCCCTTACGCCCACGCGCGCATCCTGAAGGTTGATGTCAGCAAAGCGGCCGGACTGCCTGGTGTGAGGGCTATACTGACAGGGCAGGAGCTGGCCAAGATATCTAAGCCATACGGCCCGGTGGTGCGTGACGAGATGGGTCTCCAATCGGAGAAAGTGCGCTACGTAGGTGACGAGGTGGCCGCGGTGGCGGCCGTGTCTGAAGAGATCGCCGAAGAAGCGTTGCACCTGATTGACGTAGAGTATGAGGAATTACCAGCCTTACTGGACCCAGAAGTGGCGCTTCAACTGGGGGCGCCGCAAATTCACGAAGGTGTCGAGCGAAACAAGGTATGGAGTGCCCACATTGGGGTGGGAGATGTGGAGCAAGGGTTCAAGGAGGCGGATCGAGTCTTCAAACGGCGATTCGTCACCTCGAAGGTGACGGCGACTCCACCTGAGCCTCACGCTGCTCTGGCGAGCTACAATCGATACACCGGCGAGCTCACGATCTGGACTTCCAGCCAGTGCATCTTCTACACGAGGCTGGAACTGGCGACGAGCCTGGGATTAAGTGAACACAAGGTCCGAGCTGTCGCTCCGGCTATAGGGGGCGGCTTTGGGCACAAGGTAGATGGAATGTATTCCACTGACCTGTGCGCAGCAGTGCTCTCTATGAGGACCGGCTGCCCCGTGAAGATAGTTCTGACACGTGAAGAGGAGACGATGGCCACTCGCACCAGGCATTCCACCATAAGGGACGTGGAGGTCGGCGTCAAGAACGATGGCACGATAATCGCTTACTGCGAGAAGACTATTGTCGATAATGGTGCCTACACGAGCTTCGGGCCGGGCGTGGCCCAGCTTACAGAGGCCACGGCTCCCGGACCCTACAAGATACCAAACCTTCATCTTCATGCCGATCTGGTCTATACCAACAAGGCGCCGGGTGGTGCTTTTCGTGGCTTCGGTAACCCACAAGCCACTTTTGCCCGCGAATCAATCCTTGATGAAATTGCCGAAAGGTTAGGCGTGGATCGCATCCAGTTTCGTCTTAAGAACGCCGTCGATCCTAGCGATTTACCCTATGTAACCCCGCTTGGCTACGAGCTCCAAACGTGCGGAGTGAAGGATTGCATCGAGAGGTCGGCGGCGGCGATAGGCTGGGAGGAGAAAAGTCAAGAC
>JAMDCE010000387.1 GCA_023489135.1 Chloroflexota bacterium | reverse complement strand
CAGTAACACCAAGAACAATTTCTCGGGCTTGTGGTATCCGATGGCGGTAACCGCAATCTGTTTGGTCGTCGGAACGCTCTTCGTTCGCGAGACAAATCAAGTGGATATCGCGGATGCAAGTCAGGCAGCGGCTTCTCGCCCTACCGCCGTGGCTGCGGCGATGGGTGGCTCAGAATAAGTCGACCACGGCGTTCGCGAAGGCAGTGTTGTTTCGAGGCGGGGCATCCTGTTGCCCCGCCTCTCATTGAGCCACTCTACGATGTGTGAGCACCTCGGCGTTTATCTCCCGCAGAAAAGGTGCCAATTCGTGCACCTTGGTGCTGACCACTTGGCTGGTCGGGAAGCGCGGATACGTTAGTCTGTGATGATGATAAGTTTCGACAAGTAGCTCGATCGAGAGCTTAGTTAGCTCAGCAATGGGAGTGTGATTTAGATGAGCAAAGGGCAAGACAGGATGGATCTACTATCACAGGCATACCTCGGAATTACTCCCCCACTGCCCCTGGCCAAGCAGGCTTGGGTGCCAGATTACGGGCCAGTTTACCAAAGCTCCATCAGCGACCCCGAAGGGTTTTGGGGATCAATTGCTCGTGAATTGGATTGGTTTGCCCCTTGGGAGAGGGTCCTGGAATGGAAATATCCAAATTCGATGTGGTTTCTTGGCGGCAAGTGCAACATAACCTACAATTGCCTCGATCGCCATCTCAACGGACCGCGACGCGACAAGCTGGCCATCATCTGGTTAGGCGAGGATGGCACCGAGCGCAAGTTCACCTTTGAACAGCTCGCCTCCCTCGTGAACAAGATAGCCAGCGGCCTGAAGAGCATCGGGGTCGCCAGAGGGGACAGGGTGTGCATCTACATGCCACTCACTCCCGAAGGAATCGCGTCGATGCTGGCCTGTGCGAGGATCGGCGCTGTGCACAGCGTGGTGTACGCAGGTTTGGGCTCGGCGGCCTTGAGAAGCAGGATCGAGGACGCCGAGGCCAAGGTAATTATGACCGCCGACGTGGGGTTCAGGCGCGGAAAAGAGGTTAACCTGAAGGGCGTAGTAGATGAGGCCATTGAAGGTCTAGGCTACATCGAAAAAGTTGTCGTGATGCGGCGCACTTCTCCCAGGATAGTCCTCAATGACCAACGCGAAGTTGATCTGGAAGAGCTGATCGAGCGATCATCCCCCAGTTGCCCTCCAGAGGTGATGGATTCAGAGGATCCTCTGTTCATTCTCTACACGTCGGGTACTACCGGCCGTCCGAAGGGGTGCGTCTACGTGCACGGCGGCTATATGGTTGGCACCTCCTACCTTTGCAAGATCGCTTACGACCTGAAGGATGATGATATCTATTGGTGCACTTCCGATATCGGGTGGATCGTCGGGCACTCTTCCATCACGTACGGGCCGCTGATCAACGGAACCACGCTGGTAGTACGAGAAGGAGCGCCTGATTACCCAGACCCCGGTGCCTTCTGGTCCATCGTGGAAAAATATCGTGTGACCAAGATTTTCACTGCCCCGACTGTGATCAGAATGTTCATGAAGTTTGGGGAGGAGTGGCCAAGGAAATACGATCGCAGCAGCTTGCGCATTCTCATCTGCGCGGGCGAACCTCTGAATCCAGAGGCATTATTGTGGACATACCGCGTCATTGGCGACGAGAAGATGGCAGTTTGTGACAACTGGTGGCAAACCGAAACCGCCGCTCCGACAATCGGCACTTTGCCTTCGATGGTCGCGAAACCTGGGCGAGCTGGCAAACCAATGCCGGGGATTGCAGCGGAGGTTGTGGATCGTGAAGGAAAACCGGTTGAGGCCAACAAAGGCGGGCTGCTAGTGTTGAAGGGGCCGTGGCCGCATATGATGCGGACGATAAATCGGGATCCACAGCGGTACGAGGAGTACTGGAACATCATTCCTGGCTGCTATGTGGCAGGCGATGTGGCAACCGTCGACGAAGAAGGCTATATAGGGGTGCTTGGCCGAGCGGACGACGTTCTCAACGTCGCAGGGCACCGCATCGGAACCGCTGAGGTCGAGAGTGCTCTCGTAAGCCACGCGGCGGTCACCGAGGCAGCCGTAATCGGCAAGCCTGATGACATCAAAGGCGAAACGATTAAGGCGTTCGTGACCCTGAAGGTTGGGCACGAGCCATCGGAGGAACTATCCCGTGAGCTTCAGAATCACGTGCGCAAAGAACTCGGGCCCATTGCGGTGCCATCCGAACTGGAGTTCACGCCTAGGCTACCCAAGACCCGAAGCGGAAAGATCATGCGCCGCCTTCTTAAGGCCAATGAGCTCGGAACTGAGGTGGGAGACATCACCACATTAGAGGAGTAGTGCGAATTCGCATATATCAAATTGTGACTGTTGACATCTGCACGCGAAATAGTATCATAGTCCTGGCATGAGAGTACTTGTTGTGGAAGACGATACCATTGGCAGCATGTGCTTACAGAGCCAGCTAGAACGGTTTGGGCACGAGGTGCTGGCTGTCGCATACGACGGCTCGCAGGCGGTGAAACTGGCAGGAGAACTGGCTCCAGAACTCGTGGTAATGGACGTCTCGCTGCCCAAGGTCACGGGTATCGAGGCAGCCAGGCAGATACTGGCCCAGAATACGATCCCTATCATCTTTCTGTCAGGCTTCACACTCGACGAACTCAAGGACACGACAGGCGAGTTTGCGCAATGCGCTTGCCTTTCCAAGCCAGTCAGCAGCGTTGAGCTTCAAGCTGCCATCGAGGCTGTCTGCACCCGGTAGCGCCGTCCGACGACGGAGTATCCATCAAAGACCTGACGTATTCTTGACGAGGTTCTACCTAGCATGCGCCTTGCATTCGACAGCAAACTCCTAGTATCCCTCCATAGAATCATAAGCTCTCTGACGGCGCGACAGGAACAACTGAAGGCGAAGGTGCTGGAGCTGCAGGAAACGAACAGAGCGCTTTCTGCGAGCGCTCGAGAACTTTACATCGCGAACCTGGAACTCAGCCAGGCCAATCGCCACAAGTCTGAGTTCATCTCCGCGATAAGCCACGAGATGAAAACGCCGTTGAACGCCATCATCGGCTTTTCTGAACTCCTTCAGGACAGGATACCCGGCGACCTCAACGAAAAGCAAGCAAAGCACGTCGAGAACATTCACAAGAGCGGCATTTATCTCCTGCGTATCGTCAACGACATGCTCGAACTTTCTGGAATCGAATCCGCGTCCACCAAACTACACCTCGACGAGTTCTCTATCTTAGAGGCTATTGCTAGCGCAGAGGCGCTGGCTCGACCATTAGCCACCAGAAAGCAAATTCATTTGGATTCTCGTGTAGACGAGAACCTGACCACTATCGTGGCCGACGCGGCCAAGTTCAAGAACGTGATGTACAACTTGCTCAGCAACGCCGTGAAGTTCACGCCCGAACGAGGCAGCATAATGATTGAGGCGACTCGCGTGAACGATTGCGTCCAGGTTGCCGTGTCTGACAGCGGAATCGGCATAAAGCCCGAAGACAAGGAGATTATCTTCGATGGGCTCCGAGCATTAGACGCGGCACTCATCGGGCAGGAACAAGGCACGGGAATCGGTTTGACGTTGGCGAAGCGAATCGTCGAGTTGCATGGCGGGAAAATCTGGGTGGAAACCGAGTTGGACAAAGGCAGCACCTTCGTGTTTACGCTGCCACTTAAGCCTCAACTGGCAGACGAGCCTCATGAGTGACGGAAGAATCAGGCATCAGAACTCTGGCTTTATACAGACGCTGGCGCTCGAAGTCTCCCCAGACGAGGCGGTTACGTCGCGGTTTAGTTTGGCGTCACAAGACCGCAGTGTAGCGGCTGACGCCTGATTAGGAGGTCCCAATGGCGGGCAAGCGCATTCTTGTTGTGGAAGACCACCCACTCAACATGGAACTGGTTAGCGACGTGCTCCTTGCCAGGGGATATGAGGTTTTGGAGGCTACCACTGGCCAGCAGGCTTTGGACATGGGCAGAGAGCACCGGCCAGACCTGATCCTGATGGACGTGCAGCTTCCTGGGTTAGATGGATTATCGGCCACCAGGATTCTGAAGAGCGACCCGGCAACCCAGGATATCGTCGTAGTGGCGATCACGGCGCACGCGATGAGGGGCGACGAAGCCAAGGTTTACGACGCTGGCTGCAGCGGATACATTTCGAAACCTATCAACACCCGGGAACTGCCCAAGATCATAGAACAGTTCCTGCCGAAAAGGTGATTACGGCGGCGGATACGAGGTCGGGCTCGGCTCGGGAGGAACGGGCGTGCTGGTCGGAGTAGATGTCGGTCCCGGACTGGCAGTATACTGCGGGCTGGGAGTGGCCTGGGGACCGGAGGTGCCTCGTGGCGTTGGCGTTCTCGTCGGCATCGGCGTCGGGCCAGCAGGCGTCGGAACCCACTGAGCACTAGGCATATAAGTTACAGAGGCAGATGTCGTACTGACGCTGCCCACTGCGCTGCTAAAGAAATAAAGCGTATAAGTCCCTGCAGGCAAAGTGACGGGAGTGATGCTCACGCTGCGAGGGGAAACGTTGCTCTGGGCTATGGCCCCACCCAAAGGGATTCCCGCAGTGCCAGAACCATTGCCGAAAGGTGCGCCGTTATACAGGAACATTTGCACGGTCCCACCCCCGTTGACCTTCCACGAACCTGAAATATCTCCAACTCTCGCGTTGATCACATAGTAGAATCCAGTTCCCCCCGGCAACCCAGGCACAGTGACGTTAACGTTCGCAGGCGCAGGCGTGGGCGTTATCGACGGCGTGCTCGTCGGCAGCGGCACAGGCGTGGCCGACGGAGTGCCTGTTGGTGCCGCGGGGCCTGCCACCTGAGGAGTCGATGCGGGCGACGGTAAAGAACCAGGCGCAACAGTGGGAATGCCCGAGAAAGGCCCGCTAATCGCGGTAGGAAGCAGACGCGGCCCTGGTGGGATCCGACCAGGAGATGCCGCCGTAGAGGGAGTGGCACTCGGCACGTATGGCGTTCCTTCCCAGCGTTGACCAGGAGCTGGATACGCTTCGCCGGCCGGCGGCGTAGGGGCGACGCGACTGCCTTCAATGGGAAGGGGTCCCTCAAAGGGCACTCCGGGTGCAGGATAAGCGTCGTTCACCGGCACTGT
>JAMDCE010000430.1 GCA_023489135.1 Chloroflexota bacterium | reverse complement strand
GCTCCGCGGGAGACGGACGGAGGGCTATCGGCCGTTCTCAGAGTAAAGCATCTGGCGAATGGTCAGGACTTCCTGTCGCAGTTGGCTGTTTGCGTCGATGTCGCGCTCTATCTTGCTGCAACCGTGCATGACGGTGGTGTGATCTCGGCCGCCCAACTCTTGTCCGATCTCCGATAGTGAGGATTCGGTTTCCTCTCTCATGATATACATAGCCACCTGACGTGGGCCTACGATTTCGCGGCTCCGTTGAGCCCCTCTGAGCGAAGCGGATTCCACACCATAGTACTGGGCCACGGTCTCCAAGATTCGCACCGGAGTGATGAGCTTACGTCGGGTGTTGAGCATTACGTCGGTTAGGGCCTCGCTAGCCAACTCCAGGGAAAGGGGAACCTGTCGCAGAGTGGAGTAGGCCGTGATGCGGTTTAGCGCTCCCTCCAGCTCGCGAATATTGCTCTGCACCTTGCGCGCAACGAAGTCAACCACCTCGGACGGCAGGCTGGCTCGTAGATCCTCACCTTTGGCCCGGATAATGGCCATTCTGGTTTCTAAGTCCGGTGGTTGCACGTCGGCGATGAGACCCCCCTCGAACCGGGACCGGAGACGGTCCTCCAGAGTGATGATGGCCTTGGGAGGTTTGTCGCTGCTTATGACGATCTGCTTGCTGGCGCCGTGAAGAGCGTTGAAGGTATGGAAGAACTCCTCCTGAGTGCTTTCCTTCCCGGCGATGAACTGAATGTCGTCGATGAGGAGAATGTCTATAGTGCGATAGCGACTCCGAAATTGCTCGGTGCGGTGATCACGAATAGCGTTAATGAGATCGTTGGTAAAGCGCTCCGAGGAAACGTACAAGACGGCGAGGTCCGGGTTGCGCCTTAGAGCTAGATGGCCGATCGCGTGAAGCAGGTGCGTCTTGCCCAAGCCTACGCCACCGTAGAGGAACAGAGGATTGTAGGCGTGAGCGGGGTGCTCGGCCACGGCCAAACTGGCCGCGTGAGCCAGACGGTTGCTGTTGCCGACTATGAAGCGCTCAAAGACGTAGCGCGGGTTGAGGGGGAGGGAATCCTCCATGCCAAGTTCCAACTGCTGCACCCGGCCATTAGTCGACGGAGGGTGGCCGTTCTGGCCAGACCCGAGTGGCGAAGAGCTACCTCCGTTGTTTCGAGACGAACCACTATCCCTCGTGGCTGCGTTCGCCGTGCGCTTTCGCTTGGCGGGAACAGCCACCGACGCCGCTCCATTGCCCTCGTCCAGCTTCGCGGAGGGCGCGTAATCGGTTTGGTGTACCGCGAATTTTACGTCTACCGTCTGCCCCAGGATACTGATGAGGGTGCGACGTATGACGTTAGTGAACCGGTTCTCCAGCCACTCCTTGGCAAAGGTGTTCGGCACCCCAACTACCACCAGGCCGTCTTCCAGAGCGACGAGGCAAGTATTCTTCAGCCACGTCTCGTAACTGGCACGGCTTGTCTGTAGCTGGAGGTCGCCCAAAGCGGCCTGCCAAACCTGCTTTGCGTTCATACCGGAGTTCTCCCGAGGGCAAGCTCAGATCGTTAGGGGAAACGCGATTACGGGAAAGGGGCGCTCCTTGAACTGAAGAACCAACAGTGAGCGCTGGCGACTGGTTCGACATCATCTTAACAGCTTCCCTTGGCGCTTTGCAAGATGTTGCAAGGGCAATTTTCAATGGCCGAATATTTCTTCAGTGAGGCTCATTTGCCTTGGTGGCACGGCGCTTTCTCGCCCGGCCGGCTACCGCCGCTTCGATGAGGTACATCGCTCCAGAGCCGACAGTGAGCAGCACGGCTGCCAGAATCATCCACCACGCTAAGGCCGGCATGAAGCTCAAGAAGTCGCCCGCAGGGGTGGTAGAGAGCCAACCGTGCTTAATGTCTTCGCCCAGGAGAAGGGCCGTGATGGCGGCGTTAGTGACCAGCGTTTTGCCTTTTCCCCACTGGGCCGCGGGCATAATCACTCCTTCTGCGGCGGCGTAGGTTCGAATCCCCGTCACGATGAATTCGCGGCTAATGATGGTCACTACAACCCAAGCAGGCAAGAGAACCAATTGAACCAGAGAGATGAGAACGGCCGATACCAGCACCTTGTCGGCCGTCAGATCGAGGAAGATCCCAAAATTCGAGACTCTTCGTTGCCGACGAGCCACGTAACCGTCGAGGGAATCGGTAGCTGCGGCCAGAGCGAAGATTATCGCCGCGACCAGGAAGCCACCGGGGAGCCCGAGAAGGAGGAAAGCCATGATGGCAGGAATCGCGATGATCCGCGCCAGAGTAAGACTGTTGGGTAGGTCCAAAGTACTCTCCATCCGCTTTTCTAGTGCAAATTATACTACCTGTATCCAAGATCAGGCAAGCTGATTGTCAGCGCCAAGAGCGCCACCCGCGTGCCTGCTACCCAACTCCCTTGTCGTCCAGCTTGGGAGCACCCGACCTCGGGCGCCGAAGCATATGATCGCCATCATAGCACCAGGAGCTAAGAACACTATAATATAATAAGGAACTTCAACGACTGATACAAGTATTCAGGCTGGAAACAGAGGGACCGTAGGCTGGTGGTGAAAAAGGGATCGGTGGTGCCTAAGGAGCACGGGGCCTGGGCGATGCTCTTGATACCGTTGGCGATAGGGTGGGGCGTGGCGGGGAAGCTAGACCTGGAGGCGCTGCTCTTCCTAGTTACCACCGTGCTCTTCTTCATTGGACGTTATCCGCTGGGTCAGCTAGCCAACAGAAATGCGAGCAAACCTATTTCCAGCGCCCTGCAGCGCCGCCTGGTAATCTGGTCGACGGTGTTCGTTGGCATCGCCGTTTTGAGCGGTCTTGTTCTTCTCTTTCCGTACAGACGATGGAGCCTTCTGCTCCTGGGTGCGATCTGCGTTTTGTTCCTGTTGCTTCAGTTCCTGCTGCAGCGACGCCGCGCTGATCGCACCGCCTGGGGTGAACTGCTCGCCATAGCCGGCCTGTCGATGACGGGACCGGGCGCATACTACTCTCTGGTCGGCACGTTCGATAACACGGCTTTCGCTCTCTGGATCCTGCCGTTTCTGTATTCCGGTAGCAGTGTCTTCTACGTGAAAATGAAGGTCAGGCAGCGATTGAGCAAAAACAGGGCGACGGAGCGGCGGGAGAAGTGGAGGATCGGGCAGGCTTCGGCGTTATACCTGGTTAGCCTGCTGGTCGTCGCTGTTGGCCTGGCCCTGTCGGGAGCCATTCCGCCGCTGGCGGCTGTGGCCTTTCTGCCGCTGACCTACAAGATGGTAACTGGCATCTTCAAGATTCAGCCGGACCTGACCATTCGCCGGATCGGCTTCACCGAATTGGGGCACTCCCTCCTCTTCGCCGCCCTGCTGGTTCTAATCTTTCACTTCAGCCCTCATCTCTCGGTGGCGTAGACCTGAACGGGCCCTCTTCATCTTCTCAGGGCCAGCGGTGCCCTGTAGAGCCTACATCTTAATTGATCAAATTCTTCAATCAAGGCTCCACAGGGCAAGACTCGAAGAAACAAGGCTCTGCAATACAGACCCTGACGGATTTAACCCTTATCCCCTACCCCTTAACTGCTATTTCCCCCCAGAGATCGTACTCCATGGCCTCGGTAATCAGCACCCGCACGATCTGACCGGCGACCCCGTGGCCTCTCACGAGGACCAGTCCGTCAACTTCCGGCGCATGGCGACGAGCGCGTCCTACCAGAATGGGTTCGCTCTTCTCCCCGGCCTCGTCGCTTAACTCTCCCGTTCCCTCGATGAGTACCTCTAGCGTGGTCCCGACAAGCCGCCGGTTATTGGCGAGGGAGATTCGCTGCTGGAGCTCCATGGCCTGCCGGTAGCGGCGCTCCTTGACCCTGGTTGGCACCTGCTGCGGAAGGGCCGCAGCGGGCGTTCCTTCCTCCCAAGAATAGGTGAAGACTCCCACGTGGTCGAAGTTGATCTCTTTGATAAAGTCCAGTAAGGCGTGGAACTCGGCCTGGGTTTCTCCAGGGTACCCAACGATAAAAGTCGTTCGCAGAGCAACGTCCGGCATAGCCTCGCGCAGTTGGCGAATGAGCGCTCGGGTTTTGCCCGTGTCTTTGGGCCGGCGCATTCTCTCCAGAACTCCCGGATGGCCGTGCTGGAGGGGAAGGTCCAGATAGTGGCAGACCCGAGGGTTGGAGGCCAAGACCTGGATAAGGCGACGGGAAATCCGCTCTGGATAGGTATACATAAGACGAATCCAGGGGATCTCTGGCACGCTCCGGGCGATGCATTCTAGTAGCGTGGCCAGGCCGTCTCGGAGTCCCAGGTCCTGACCATAGGCGCCCGTATCTTGAGCGATTAGCACAACCTCGACAACCCCTTGCGCCGCGAGCTGCCTCACTTCCTCGACGATTTCCTGCGCCGGCCTGCTCTTGTAGGGCCCTTTGATCTGGGGAATAACGCAAAAAGCGCAAGAGGCGTCGCAGCCATCGGCTATCTTTACGTAGGCGCTGGGGCCTTCGGCGTGGGAAGAGACGTAAGTCACCCTCTCTTCGGACCGCCTGCGTCCGTTCCGACCCTGGGCTTTCGCGATTACCGAGACTATCTCTGTCCATCTCTGCGTTCCCACAAAGGCGTCAACTTCTGGGACATCCTGGCGGAGGTGCTCTCCATATCTCTGCGCTAGACATCCTGCCGCAACTAGCAATTGGCCTGGGGTCTTTAGGCCGGCCAGCTCCCGCAACGCCCCCACAGACTCGTCCTTGGCTATGTCGATGAAGCCACAAGTATTTACAATTAGAATATCCGCGTCGCTGGCATCCTTCACTTGGCGATAGCCGGCCTCGGTGAGAAGCTGCGCTATTCCCCGGCTATCGACGGTGTTTTTGGGGCACCCCAGGGTGGTCACATGGAAAGTGGTGGTGCTGCTGTGAGATTCTTGTAGGTCGGTGGGCGAAATGACTCCCAATGGTATTCCTGACTCCCGCATAGCTGATCCGTATCGTTAGGTTATCGATCGAGAAGATTTTCACTTCCGGGTAAAGATCTTCTGGACCACATCCTTGTCCCCCAGCGGCCCCCTATCTTCGCCATTGACGGTGACGTCAATTTGCGTCGAGTTCCCACTCCAGATGGACACGGTATCCTGACCCTTCCAAGTGCG
>JAMDCE010000440.1 GCA_023489135.1 Chloroflexota bacterium | reverse complement strand
TAGTTCCTGCTTTATAATCCTAGAATTCATGGTGGGCAGCGTCGACGTTACCACGAACGTCGCCGAGCGCAAACAGGTGGAAGACGTGCTGCGCGATAGTGAGCAGGAACTAACGAAACACCAGGACCGCCTTGAAAAACTGGTGGAAGATCGGACGGCGGAATTGAAAGCCGTTAACGAACGACTTCAGCAGGAAATAGCTGAACGCAAGCGAGCCGAGGACGAACTGCGGAAAGCGCGAGACGACCTCTCATCGCTGTTGGAACTGGTCCAGGCGGCCAGCAGTTCCCTGGAACCTGGCGAAGTGCTGCAACTGGTGGCCAAGGGAATGGCCAAGTCCATTGGCGTTCACACTTGCGGCATCTACCTGGTGGACCAGGAAAAGGGCCTTCTCTTTCCTGCGCCAGGAACAGGAGATAGCCGTACACTCGATCCTGACTTCTCTGAAGCCTACCGAACCCGTCCGCTAGACCCGAGGGACGATGGCTTCGTACGCCAGGTGTTGGAGTGCAAGGAACCACTGGTCTGCTACGATGCGCAGACCGATCCGCGCACGAACAAGGAAACAGCGCGCATGCTGGGCCTCAAGTCGATTCTAGCCGTGCCCTTCGTGGCAAAAGGTCGAGTAGTGGCTGTGGCGATGGTCGTCACCTTCGACGACCACTATCGTTTCACGGAGAAGCAGATCGATCTGGCACGCGGCATTGCCAACTCCGCGGCCATAGCCATCGAGAACGCACGTCTGTACCGCGAAGAGCAAGAACGGCATCGAGAAGACGAACAACGACGTCGAGTGGCGGAAAGCCTTCGGGGCATCCTGGCAGTCCTAAACTCGAGCCGCCCGCTGTCCGAGATCCTGGATTACATTGTGGATCAGGCCCGATGGCTGCTTGGAAGCGACGCAGGCCTCATCTGCCGCCTGCAAGACGATCAACAAGTGCTCCGTATTCAGTCCGCTCGCGGTCTTGGGGCAGAATTCACACCCGAGGTGACAGTACGTGTCGGAGAGGGAGTGATCGGGCGGGCGGTGCTCACACGCCAGCCAGTGACCGTCCCTGACGTGATCGCCGCATTGTCCAACGAAGACAGTCTTACGCAGGACCCTGCGTGTCGTCCGTATATGGTAAGTTCGGGTATTCGCAACCGCGCTATGTTGGCCGTGCCTCTCATCGTCAAAGACAAAGTGTACGGCGGCATCACGCTCTATTACAAGGAGCCACGGGAGTTCTCCGCCGAGGAGATCGAGTTGGCTGCTGCGTTTGCCGATCAGGCAGCCCTGGCTATCGAAAACGCTCGGCTCCGCGGCCAGGCAGAGGAAAGCGCCGCTGCCGCCGAGCGCAGCCGATTGGCCCGGGATTTGCACGACGCGGTCACCCAGACTCTGTTTTCAGCCAGCCTCATCGCCGAGGTGCTGCCCCGCTTGTGGGAGCGCTCCCCTGACGAGGCGCGACGCCGCCTGGAAGAACTGCGCCAGTTGACACGAGGCGCGCTGGCGGAGATGCGCACGCTCTTGCTGGAGTTGCGGCCGGCGGCTTTGACCGAGGTGGCGCTGGCCGAGCTTCTGCGCCAGTTGGCAGAGGCGATCACCGGGCGGGCCCGCGTTCCTGTTTCTGTCGAGATCGAGGGGGAGTGCCAGGCCGCCCCCGAGGTGCAGGTCGCTCTCTACCGCATCGCCCAGGAGGCGTTGAACAACGTGGCGAAACACGCTGCTGCAAACAGGGCATCGGTGAGCCTGCGCTGCCAGCCTGGCCGAGTCGAACTTTGCGTGCGCGATGACGGTAAAGGCGTCGACTTGAGCGGTGTCGCGCCAGGGCATCTGGGCCTAGATATCATGAACGAGCGCGCCGAGGCTATCGGCGCAACCCTGAGCTTGACGAGCCGGCCAGGCCACGGTACGCAAGTGTTGGTCGTCTGGCAGGAACCATAGGAGGAAGAGCAAATGCCCGAACTCAACCCCATTCGAGTGCTGATCGTCGACGACCACGCCGTAGTGCGCAGCGGGCTGGCGGCATTCTTGCTGGCCTTCGACGACTTGGAACTGGCCGGCGAGGCGGCCAGCGGTGCTGAAGCGCTGCGGCTGTGCGCTCAAGCGCAGCCCGACGTCGTGCTGATGGACCTCGTAATGCCCGAGATGGACGGCGCCGCGGCTACGCGCGCCATCCGCCAGGCCCATCCCAACGTGCAGGTCATCGCCCTCACCAGCTTCAAGGAGGAAGGGCTTGTACAAGGGGCACTCCAGGCCGGGGCTATCGGTTACCTGCTGAAGAACGTCTCCTCCAATGAGCTGGCCAGCGCCATCCGTGCCGCTAAAGCTGGCCGCCCCACGCTAGCTCCTGAGGCAGCCAGTGCACTGATCAATACTGTCACCAGGAGCCCATCACCAGGCTTCGATCTGACGGATCGCGAGCGCGAAGTGCTGGCGCTGATGGTGGAGGGGCTCAACAACCCCGACATTGCCGAGCGGCTAGTGGTCAGTCGCTCCACGGTAAAGTTCCACGTCAGCAGCATCCTCTCCAAACTGGGCGTCGGCAGCCGCACCGAGGCTGTGGCGCTGGCTCTACAAAACCACCTGGTCACCTGGCCAGGGTAAAGACTCTCCACTTGTCTAACCATTAATCTCCCCACATAGTCGATACGATCGACGATAGCCTTTGATAGATTTGACTCAGCGGGGAAGATGCGGCCGGGCTAAAGCGAGCTCTTAGTCAGACCGCACAGAGAACCGCCCTAGCAACCTGACGATGGGGTAATATGAATGCGCGTCTTACTTGCCGACGACCAATGGGAAGTCCTCTCGGCGTTACGCCTGCTGCTGGAACAGGAGCCGGAGTTCACTGTAGTGGGCGAGGTGTCTGAGGCAGATGGAATATTCACCGAGGTTGGGGAAACGTGTCCTGACGTACTGCTGCTCGATTGGGAACTGCCCGACCTCAAGGTCGCTGAAGTATTTGCCGTGTTGCGCTCCCATTGCCCCGCCCTGGTCGTGATTGCGCTGAGTGGGCTGCCTGAGGCGCGGCGAGCAGCGCTGGCCGCTGGAGCCGACGCCTTCGTCAGCAAGGGAGACCCGCCAGAGCGCCTGCTAGCGACGTTGCATTCAATCGCCGAACACGGTTAAAGACGATGGACTACTGGTTGTGGGTGATGGCTATCTGCTACCGTCGGCGCAAGTTGATCCGCAAAGCTGAGCAGGAGCGCTTGATTCGGAAGTTGCGTCGACAACTCTGGACTGGAAGCAGACGCAACGGAATGAATCCTGTTTTGCACAGGCTATGGTGGAAACTCGTTAACCCGCAAGGAGGTTACGTTCGAGATGAAGAATCTTATTGGTAAGGGCTCAAAAGTGAGCATATGGAACGTGCGATTGGCTGGTGCGCTGAGCGCGCTTCTACTGCTGTCACTCCAGGTAAGCGGGTGCGCTGGGGGTGCTCCTCAGAAGGCTCAGAGCGCCGAAGTGACTTCTTCTGAGCAAGTGACCTCCGTGCAGGTGGTTGAGGTGAAGCAAGGTCGCATGGCTTCGGCGCTGAGTTACAGCGGCGATGTCAAGCCCAAGGCGCAGGTGAGCCTCTCCGCCAAAGGCATGGGGTGAATCCAGGAGCTCAGCGTCGACGTCGGATCCAGAGTCAAGGCAGGAGATATCATCGGCCGCCTCGACCGTGCCAGCCTGGAGGCTCAGTTGCAGCAGGCCGAAGCCGCGGTCACTGTGGCGAGGGCGAAACTGACCCAGATGAAAGCTGGGGCACGTGCGGAAACGGTAGCCCAGGCAGAGGCCAACTTGAGAGCAGCAGAGGCCAGGCTGGCCCAGGCCAAGGCAGGCCCTACCCCTGAACAGATCGAACAGGCGGAGGCCGCGGTGCGCGCTGCAAAAAACCAGTTGTACGCCGTGCAGGCCCAGGCCGATGCGTATATGGGCGCACGCGGAGCGGTCTTCACCAAGGAAATGAAGGAAGCGCAATCGGGAGCAGCTTACGAGCAGATTAAGCTGGCCGAGGCGCGCCTTGCGGAACTGAAGGCAGGGGCTACACCCGAGCAACTTGCCCAGGCCCAGGCAGCCGTCGACGCTACGCAGGCCCAGCTTGACCTGGCGAAGGATCCCTTCACGAGGAACGATTTCGAAATCGCCAGGGCCTCTGTCGCCCAGGCGCAGGCAAACGTCGACCTCGTCAAGTCACAACTGGCCGAAACGAATCTGGTCGCGCCGATAGATGGCGTTGTTGCGGAGAAGCATCTCTCAGTCGGCGCGCTGGCATCTCCCCAGGTTCCAATACTCACGATCATTTCAAAAGACCTCGAAATAGCGCTGTCAATCGAGGAGGCCAGGGGTGGACAGGTTTCTGTTGGGCAGCCCGTTTCATTTACGGTCGCCGCATATCCTAACAATGCCTTCGCAGGAACTATTTCCAGCGTTGCTCCTGCAGTCGACCCTCGCTCCCGCACCTTCACGGTTAAGGTCTCGGCTGAGGACGACGAGGGGAAGCTGAAGGCGGGAATGTTCGCCAGGGTAAACATCAACCTCGATGAGAGCCAGGGCGTACTCATAGTGCCAGAACAGACTGTGGTCAAGCGAGGCGCTGAGAACAATGTGTTCGTCGTCGCCGACGGCAAGGTCCACAGCCGCAGGGTCGAACTTGGTGCGAGCGATGGCAAAAACGTGGAAGTCCGATCAGGCCTCCAAGTCGGAGATAAAGTCGTTGTTGGCAACGTAGCCCTGAAAGATGGAGATGCCGTATCGGTTGAAGCGCGATAGGTGCTACGTCCAATCGGCATAGTCGATTCGGCTGACACTATCGTTTCGATTACTGGAACAAGAACTCATAGATGACCATAGAAAGGAGGCCGGCCGTGTGGTTGACGAACGTTTCGATTAAACGACCGTTCTTTATATTGATGTTGCTTCTCTTCTTCGTGCTCATCGGAGGCGTCGCCTACACAAAACTGGGCGCCGAGCAATTCCCGCAGGTGGACGTTCCCTACGTGGCTGTCCTGGTTCCCTATCCAGGAGCAGGGCCCGAAGAGGTGGAAAGCAGGGTCACCAAGGTCGTTGAGGACGCCGTAGCCGGCGCCAATGGACTGAAGAATTTGACTTCTTACTCAATGGACGGGCTTTCAGTAGTATCTTTGGAATTCAAGCTCGG
>JAMDCE010000593.1 GCA_023489135.1 Chloroflexota bacterium | reverse complement strand
TCGCAATGCGCTCTCGGCTGAGACCAAACCATCTGCCGTAACGTAGAACAAACGGCCTGCCGCCGAAACGTGCAACCCAATAAAGAGTCGATGCGCCCGCCATAGTCCCGGTCTCCAGGCTGAGGAGCGAGAGAAAAGCATTCATCTTTCCTGCGTGTACAAGATAGCCAGCGAAAAGCATCACGGTGTCGCCTGGCAGAGGTAAAGGAATGCCTGCTTCTTCTATGAACAGAATGGAGAAGATTGACAGATACTCATGCTCCTCGATGAGTTGCAGCAGCCTTTCAGTCACTGGCTCCTTTCGACAGTGGAACTAATCTCGCCGCTGTCATGGCCGATCAAGCATGACTTCAACGTCTAACAGTCAGTGCCAAGGGGGGTTGCACGATGTGTGCCGAGATCGTCGAGTGTCACGATGTCGCCTATCAGCCTTGATTGGCACAACTATTGATGTCGCTCCGCGACGTGTGAAACCTTAGCCTCCGATTCGAAAGGTGGTACCCTATGACGACCGATGCGAACAAGGAATTCCGTCTAGCAGGGGATGTTCATCCTACTCGGACTGAGCAGCTTGTAGAAGTCTCTGTCTTTCTCTTCCTTATCGTGCCAGCTATGGTAGTTTCTCTTTTCGCGATACAGCAAGGCAGATTGAGCTTCGTTCTGGTGGCATTCTCAGTCATGGCCCAGGATCTCGCCCTCGTCAGTCTCGTTCTCTTCTTTCTGTGGCGCAACGGCGAACCGATCGGTCGGATTGGCTGGACGTTCACAAACGGGTGGAAGGATATCGTTCTGGGCGTCGGGCTATTCGTTCTCGTCTTCTTCGCCGCGGGTTTTCTCGAAAGCATCTTTCGGGCTGCCGGACTTTCAGCGCCTTCGACGCCGCTTCCTTCGTTCCTGGCTGCCAAGGGTTACGCGGAATTCCTCCTCGCTTTCCTCCTTGTCATAGTAGTAGCTGTAGCCGAGGAGACCATCTTTCGCGGATACCTAATACTGCGTTTCAAGAACATAACTCGAAGCATCACGGCGGCTGTGCTGCTTTCGACCGTGGTCTTTTCGCTGGGCCATGGTTACGAAGGGTCTGCCGGGATAGCTACTGTTGGGTTAGTGGGGATAGCCTTTGCCGCCGTCTACGTTTGGCGGAAGAGCCTTGTTGCCCCTATCACCATGCATTTCCTGTTGGACTTTGTCGCCATAGTTCTGCTGCCCCTCCTCGGCGTTACGTAAGGGGAATTCTAGCAGCCCGAAAATGATTCTTGATAGCGCGGGCTTGCAGAGCGTCCTAGGCCGCAACCGTGTGGCGGTAATAAGCCAGTAGGAGGACTTCAGCGACGAATACATAGAGTAGCGAATAGCCGAAGATAGCCAACTGAGTCGCGATCGGCAGAGTGACGAACCCGAACAGGGTCTGCGAGACGGGCACCTCGGCGACGAGAACGCTGGTCAAGAGGCCAGCACTTACTGCTGCCAATACTTCCCAACTAGGCGGCACGTCTTTCCAGAACAGCCTGCTGCTCCGAGCCGGAAACAGGATGAGGATGGCGGTGATGGCGAGCAAAAGATACCAGGCCGTCCGCAAGTCCTCTGGGGGAGCCCCCTGGAAGAATCGCAGCAGCCCAAAGGCAAAGAGGGCGTTTACAATGCCCAGATAGATGGCCGGTTCAATGATCTGCCTCACATCCCAACGGCGGGGCTTGGCTAATTGGCGAGTAGACACGTGGTCAGTCGCAATGGAAAGCATAGGAAGGTCAGATATGATGCTGAGCAGCAGCACCTGGGCTGGAAGGAGAGGTAAGAAATCCAGAAGCATCGAGGCTACAGCGACGATAAGCACGTTTGCAAAGTTGCTAACCATGGTGTAAAGCAGGTAACGATTGAGATTGACAAAGATGCGCCGGCCTTCCCGCAGCCCGTCCACGATCACGCTCAGGTCGTTCTCGAGGAGGATTAGATCGCTTGCATCCTTGGCCACGTCGGTGCCGCTCTGCACAGCGATCCCCACGTCGGCAGCCTTTAAGGCCGGCGCGTCGTTGACACCGTCACCGGTCACGGCGACACGGTGGCCTTTGGCCTGAAGGGCTCGGACGATGCGATACTTGTCCTCCGGGATCACTTCAGCGAAAATGTGCGCCTGTTCAGCTAGTTGGCCGATATCGCGGCCACTAGGCAAATCTTCACCCGCAACAATCTCTCCCGGTCCGGCTGGTAGCCCCAGCGCCCTAGCCAGGGAGGCAGCAGTGTAGCGAGAGTCGCCGGTGATAATCTTTACGTCTAGCCCCAGGCTTCGAGCCCGATGCAGGGTATCCTCGGCGCCTGGTCGGAGGGGATCCGCCCAGAGAACAAGGCCCAGAAAGGTCAACCCCTGCTCATCGGCTTCGGTGATCCCTCGGCAGGAGGAGATCGACCGGGAAGCCACGGCCAACACCGAGTTGCCTGCTTCGGCTGCCGCGCGCACTCGCGCCGCTAGCGCTTCTCTCTCGGGGCCGATATCTACGGACTGCTTGCCACGGCGAATCCTGCTGCATCGCTCCAGTACGACAGTCGCCGCTCCTTTGGTAATCAGCGTGCACTCCTCACCTTCTTTTGTCGCAGTCACGACCACCACGCTCATCCGTTTGCGGGCCGACGTGAAGGGAAGAGTGGCCATACGACGAACGGTAGCCAGATAAGTTAGGTCGAGCCCTTGCTCTTGGGCTGCATCGACGATGGCGTCGTCCACAGGATTCTCACCTCGCTCTGGGAAGCTCGAGCACAGCACGGCAGCTCGTAGAATTTCGGCATCCGTAGCCTTGCTCCAGACGCCTGTCACGGCGATCCTGTTTTGGGTAATGGTGCCAGTCTTGTCCGTACAGAGGACGTCGACAGCGCTGAAGTCTTCGACAGCGGCTAAGCGGCGGACCACCACCTTCTTGCGAGCCAAAGCGGCAGCTCCCATTGAAAGAGCGGTAATCGTCACCGCCGGTAGCGCCTCGGGTACCATTCCCAAAGCTAAGGCAAGAGCGAGAGTCAGAGAAGTAATGGGGTTTCGTCCGAGCAGGGCGTTGGCCACGAAAACGAGGGCAGTCAGGAGAAGGGCAAATCGCATCAGAAAGCCGCCGAACCGATCCAAGTTTCGCTGGAAGTCACTAGGCCCTCGGATGTACTGAAGTAGGGATGCTGTGCTGCCAAAGGCCGTTCGTCTCCCCGTGCTGATGACCACTCCTCTGCCGGATCCGGCCATCACAGTCGTTCCCGAGAACAGCAGGTTGGCCATGCCCCCTAACGTTGGCGCTGGTGCGGCCATGGGAGTCGGATTCTTCTCCTGCCATAGAGACTCCCCCGTAAGCGCCGCCTGGTTCACCATTAATCCCGCTGCCTCGATCAACCTCAGGTCCGCTGGTACGAAATCGCCTGCTCTAACCAGCACGATGTCCCCTGGCACCATGACGCGAGCCGGAACCTTCATCTCCCCACCATCCCGTAGGACCAAGGCCTGAACCTCCACCAGCCGACGGAGGTCCGCCAGAGCACGTTCAGAGCGATACTCCTGAAAGAAGCCTAATGAAGTGTTGAGTAACAGGAGAGCGAGGATGATTGAACCGTCGACAAAGTCGCTCAAGATGAGGGTAATGAGTCCGGCGGCAAGAAGCATAAGAGTGAGGGCGCTTCGGAACTGTTCCTGCAGAATGGCGAAGGCAGAGCGCTCCTCGCCGGGGATCATATTAGGACCAAATCTCCGCAGCCGCTCAGCAGCTTCTTCAGAGGATAGGCCCTCCGGGCTGGAGGCGACCTGTTTCAGGCATTCCGGGATGCTCGCCATGGCAAGGGCTTCAAGGTGGTCCCCGATGTCCTGTTTTTCGTGTCGGTTTGCTGATTGCACTGGCGCTCGACTCCTAGCGGGCTCAGGTGCGGAAGGATTTTGCTCACTCCGCTGGCTGACAAGTGCCAACAGGCCCTATGTTGCTTCATTTCTTGTGAGAAGCCAGTTGCCCCTTTTCTGCAACATCAATGCCATCTGGCCAAAGCATCACGCCGGTGGCATGCCTTGTGCTGCGAAAGAACCGCGATTGTTCTCAGGGATCATGTGGAACAACATCGCATCCTTGTCCAGGGCCACCGAGCAAAGCCATCGTTTCCCTATCGGGCCCATACGCGGATCTCCACATGGACAAATTCCCTCGAGACACAGCTCTTGTCGCTTGCTTGTCTCATAACTTGCATGGGCCATGGCCTGTAACTAGGGATGGCGTCAGTAGCCGGCAGGAAAGGAGTGGCCTGATATGCTGCCACAGAAGTCTACCCAAACCAAGATTCACGATGTAAGTGTGTTGATCCACTCTGGCATGCGGAGTACGAGATAAGGAGGTTCTGCTATGGAGGAACCGTTACCCCCTCAGATGCTACCTGCCGTCCCTCATATAGCGTTTAGCATCTTTAACCTTGCCATTCCTAACATCATTGCCTGGCTAACGCTGATCGTTGTCTTCGTGGTCGCTGCTTGGGCACGTCTGCCTCGATTCTTCGAGCCAGAACCCTGATCTGGAACGGAGGTCTACCATGAATTTAACGCGAGAGGCGCAGCGTTTCCTGAGAGGAAATTTGACGCTCGAAGACGCGCTACCGACACAGATGCCCGTCTACGTGAATTCGATCGCCTACCTCTTTGGCGTATCTGCGCTTTCGGCTCTTGCCATGCTGATCCTAACGGGCGTGGTAATGGCTCTATTTGGTCCGGGTTGGTACCACGTTTCGCAGGTAGGGCGCTTTGTAAATTCCCTGCACTTCTGGAGCGTACAGGTTTTCTTTGGAGCTATCATCCTCCACATGGTTAGCAAGTACCTGATGGCCGCCTGGCGAGATGGACGTTGGAAGACCTGGCTGGTGGGGATGTTGAGCTTGGGAGTAGCCATCTTTACTGGGCTAACAGGATATCTGTCGCAGACGAACTGGGACTCTCAGTGGATTGCCGTCCAAGCCAAGGATGCCATCAACGCCTGGGGAGCGGGCGCCTTTTTCAACACCATGAATACCTCACAGGTCATCACCTCACATGTGGTCGTCTTTCCCCTTTTGGTTGTGACGCTGGTAGCGATCCACCTATTCTTGGTCCGCCGCGAGAGCCCGGTAAAACCTATGACTGTGGACGGGAGAGGAAA